>NZ_JALCYX010000115.1:0-9600 GCF_022690695.1 Anaeromyxobacter sp. SG17 | reverse complement strand
GGGCCGCGGTGGCGCGCGGCGCGTCGACCCCGCCGTCGGCGAGCCCCGCGAACCCATCCGCCGCGCGGCGCGCGAGCGCGGCCGCGCCGGGGGCGGCGAGCGCGCCCATCCGGACCGCCGCCTGCGCGGCGCGGGTGGCGACCGCGCGGCGCGTCTCGGGATCGAGCGGCGCGCAGAGCTGCTCGAGCGCCTCCTCGAGGGCGTCCATGTCGGCGGGGGCGTCGCCTGGCGCGGGAGCCTCCGCGAGGCGCGGCTCCGGCGCCTCGGGGCCGTCCTCTCCCGGCGTGCCGTCCTCGGGGTCTTCCCCGGCCGGCGCTTCGGCCCGCTCGAGCGCGGGGCGGAGGGCGGCGAGGAGCGTCTCGACCCCCGCGACGGCGATGACGCCGCCCTCGTCGCCGGCCGCGATCGCGTCCTCCATCGCCTCGACCGCCTCGAGCGACGCCTGCACGGCGGCGCGGGAGAGCCCGGCGGCCGGGTCGAACCCCGCGAGCGATCCCTCGATCGCGTGCGCGAGCCGCTCCACGTCGGCGAGGCCGAGGCTCCCCGAAGAGCCCTTGAGGCTGTGCGCGATGCGGCGCACGGCGTCGAGCGCCTCGGGCGCGCGCGGGTCGCGCTCGAGCGTGAGGATCCCCGTGCTGATGGCCTCGAGGTGCTCGCGCGCCTCGGCGGAGAAGACGGGCCAGATCTGGCGGAAGAGCTCGCGATCCATGCGCTACCCGCCGTGCGCCGCCGGGGCGCCGAGCTTGCCGAGGTCGAGCACCGCGAGCCGGTCCTGCGCGATCCACGAGAACGGGCCCTCCGCGGCGCTCGAGAGCCCATCGCGCGGGAGCTCCACCTGGCCCTCGACCGCCTCCGCGGCGAGGCCGAACGCCTCGTCGCCGTGCTCGACCACCAGGATCTTCGCGAGGTCGTTCAGCCCCGCGCCCTCGAGGCCGAGGAGCTGCCGCAGGTCGAGCACCGGCACCACCCGCGCCCGCGCCACCGCCGCGCCGAGGAGCCAGGGGGGCGCCGCGGGGAGCGGCGAGAGCACCTGCGCGTCGAGGATCTGGAACACGTCCTCGACCTCGACCCCGTAGCGCTCCCCGCCCACGCTGAACGCCACCACGGGCAAGGTGGCCACCGCGGTGGTCTCCCGCGCGAAGGCGATCTCCCGCGCCCGCTCCTCGAGGATCCGGCGGCGCGCCTCGGGCGACGGCGCCGGCTCGAGCGCGTCCGGCGGCTCGGCCGGAGCCGCCCTGAGCTCGCGCCCCTGTCCCGTTGCCGTCACGCGCTACCTCCTCGCGGGGAGCTGGAGGATCCCGCCCACGGTCTTGCGGAGCTCCTCCACCGAGACGGGCTTCGTCAGGAACGCGGTCGCGCCGACGAGCTTGCCCTTCTTGCGGCTCGCGTCGTCGGCGAGCGAGGTGAGGAGGACGATGGGCGTCTTGTGGAGGATCGGATCGGCGCGGATCGCGGCGCACAGCTCGAAGCCGTCCATCCCGGGCATCCGCACGTCCGAGATGACGAGATCCGGCTTGTGCTCGCGCGCCCGCGCGAGGCCCTCCGTGCCGTCCTTCGCCTCCACGAACTCGATCTGCCAGCCCATCAGGTAGACCTGGATGAGCGACAGGAGCGTCCGCGTGTCGTCGACGAGCAGCACCTTCATGGCTCGCTCCTTCCGGCGCCCGCGCGGGGCCGGCGAACTTCGCCGAGCGCGCTGCGCAGCGCACCGGCGGTGATGGGCTCGACGCCGCGGAGCGGCGCGCCGTCGTCCAGGCCCTCGACGGCCTCGATCGCGTTCCGCCGCGCGCGCGCCGCCTCGTCGTGCCGCCCGACGCGCGCGTAGAGCGGCACGAGCGACGCGTGCGCCATCGCGAGGCCGGGCTCGAGGTAGAGGGCGCGCCGGAGGGCGTCGATGGCGCCGCCGAGATCGCCCCGCGCGTCGGCGGCCATGGCGAGGAGCAGGTAGGACTCCGGGCAAAGGTGCCGCTCGGCCACCTCGCGGGCGAGCTGCTCCGCGAACTCGAGGTCGCCGCGGCGCGCGGCGGCGCGGGCCTGCTCGAAGCCGGGGATGGGGATCGCGGCTTCGCTCGGAACCGGCGTGTCCAGCGCGGTGGGCGTCACGACCGCGGCCGGGGCGGGAGTCGGGGCCGGGGTGAGCGTCGCGGCGGCCGGGGTGGGCGTCGCGATCGGAGCGGGGGTGGGCGCCGGAGCCGCGCTCGCGCTCCTCCCCCGGCTCCGCGCCTTCGCAGGCGCCGCTCGCTCGGTCCGGACCTCTCCCGGCGCGAGCCGGCGGAAGATCACCGTGCCGCCCACCTCCAGCCGCTCCACCGCGAGCTTCTCGGCGATGGGCACCTCCACCGGGCCGAGCAGGAGGACCCCCCCCGGCGCGACCGCCTCGAGGAGCCGCGCGGTGATCGCGCGCGCGGTCTCGGGGTCGAAGTAGATGAGGACGTTGCGGCAGACGACGAGGTCGAACGGGCCGGCGGGGGCGGGCTCGGAGTAGAGGTTGTGGCGACGGAACTCCACCGCGGCGCGCACCTCCGCGCGGACGCGCACCTGCGGCCCCTCGCCCTCGAGGTGGCGAGCGCGCGCGCCCGGATCGAGCCGGCGCAGCGACCACGCCCCGTAGACCGCCTCGGCGGCCACCGCGAGCGCGCGGGCGGACACGTCGGTCGCGAGGATCCGGTCGCGGCACGCCGCCCGGCCGGCGTCGCGGAGCAGCATCGCGAGCGAGTACGGCTCCTCGCCGGTGGCGCACCCGGCCGACCAGATCCGCAGCGGGCGCTCGCGCTGCGCGCGCGCCAGCACCACCTCGCGCACGGCGTCGAGCTGCTCGGGGTGGCGGAAGAAGTAGGTCTCCCCGACCACCGCCGCCTCGACGAGCTCGCCCAGGCAGCGCGGATCGCGGGCCCGGAGCCGGGCCCGGAACGCCTCGGGCTCGAGCTCCACCGCCCGCGCGGCGCGGCGGAGCGCCTCCTCGAGCGTGGTGCGGAGCCCCTCGGTGAGCGTGATGCCGCACGCGTCGCGCAGCGCCCGCTCGACGTCCTCGACGCCGGCGGCGAAGGTCGCGCCGGCGGCGGTCAAGGCCGCTCCGGGAGGCCTTCGGCGAGGGGCGCGGGATCGAGGAGCGGCACGACCTCTCGGTCGAGCAGGCACAGCCCGGCGACGAGCGGCGTGCCGCGCCAGGCCGGGGGCGTCCCGGACGCCGCGTCCCCGTGGAAGAGCCGGGGGCCGTCCACGAGCCGGTCCACCCGGTCGACGACGACGCCGAGGGTCGGCGAGCCGGGGAGGATCGCGATCTGGGCGTCGAGGGGAGGCTCGCGAACGGCGCCGAGCCAGGCGGAGAGATCCACCGCGACGACCGGCTGGCCCCGGCACACGAAGGTCCCGAGCACGTGCGGCGAGGCGCCGGCGAGCGGCGCGGTGGCCACGAGCCGGATCACCTCCGAGACGCGGGAGGCCGGGAGCAGCGCGCGCCGGCCGGCGGCCTCGACGAGGAGGTGCATCCCGGGGAGCGCGTCGCCGCCGTGGGCGACGAGGTCGCGCTGCGCGGCGCGGAGCGCCTCCTCGAGCCGCCGCACCTCGGCGGCGAGCGCCGCCCGCGGCGTACGGACGCCGCCCGCGGCGGCGGTGGGTGCAGGTCTCGAGGTCACGGTCCGGCAAGCAGGATAGCGGACGGCCGCCCGCCCGTCGAACCCGCGCCAGCACGCGATCAGGGCGCCGACGGGGCTCCGTCGTACCTGGGATCGCTCGCCGCCTCCCAGCGACCGTCCGGCCGGCGCCGCACCGCCTGGGCGTTGCCCCAGGGCCGTTCCGCCACCTGGAGCCGGTGCCCCCGTGCCGCGAGCGCGCGGGCGGTCTCGGCCTCGAGCGCGTTCGGCTCGACGCGCAGGGCGTCCGGCTGCCACTGATGGTGCAGGCGTGGAGCGGCGAGGGCCTGCTCCAGGGACATACCGTCGTCCACGAGGTGGGAGATCGCCTGCGCGACGGTGGTCGGGATCGTCGAGCCGCCCGGCGCGCCGACGGCGAGCCAGAGCGCCCCTCCAGGCGCGAAGACGAGCGTCGGCGCCATCGACGAGAGCGGCGTCTTCCCGGCCGCGGGCGCGTTCGCGCCGGTGCCGACGAGCCCGTACGCGTTCGGCGCGCCCGCGGCGGCGTCGAAGTCGTCCATCTCGTCGTTGAGCAGGATCCCCGTCCCCGGGACGACCACGCACGCGCCGAACAGGTAGTTCACGGTCGTGGTGATCGCGACCGCGTTCCCCTCCGCGTCCACCACCGAGAGGTGGGTCGTGTGCTTCCCCTCGTCGCGCGGCGGCGTGTCCGCGGCGACGGGGCGCGTCCGCTCGCCGAGCTCCGCGGAGAGGCGGGCGGCGTACGCGGGCGAGACCATCTCCTCGACCACCGCCGCCGCCCCGGGCACGAAGTCCGGGTCGCCGAGCGCGGCGCGCCTCGCGAAGAGCCGCTTCTCCGCCTCCGCCATGGCGTGCAGGAAGCGCACGGGCCGGTACCCGCCCTCGCGCGGCGCCTCCCGCTCCAGCGCCTGCAAGAGCCCGATCACGATCGCGCCTCCCGCGGAGGGCAGGCCCATGGAGACGATCCGGTAGCCGCGGTAGCTCCCCTCGACCGGCGCGCGGTCGCGCACGCGGTAGCGCGCGAGGTCGCTCGCGGCGAGCACGCCGCCGTCGTCCCGCGCGGCCCGGGCGATGCGCTCCGCGAGCGGGCCGCGGTAGAAGGCCGCGGGATCCCGGCCGAGGAGCCGCAGCGTGCGGGCGAGGTCGCGGCGCACGATCCGCTCGCCGGGCGCGGGCGCCGCGGGCCGGCCGTCCGCGCCGGCGACGAGGAGCTCCCTCGCGGCCGCGGGCCGGGCGGCCAGGCACGCGAGGCGGGCCCTCGCCGCGTCGCAGTAGGAGGGCGAGGCCGGGAACCCGCGCTCGGCGAGGCGCGCCGCGGGCGCGGCGAGCGCCGCGAAGGAGCGGGTGCCGAAGCGGCGCGCGAGCTCCGCGTAGCCCTTCACGGCCCCCGGAACCGCCACCGCGAGGCCGCCGTCGAGCGAGCGCGACGGCGTCGCCGGGGCGCCGCCCCGCGCCGCGAACAGGTCCGGGGTCGCCGCGCCGGGTGCGACCTCGCGAAAGTCGAGGGCGTGGACCTTCTTCTCGCGCGCGTCGTAGACGAGGGCGAAGCCGCCGCCGCCGATTCCAGAGGACTGCGGCTCGACCACCGCGAGCGCGAGGGCGGCCGCGACCGCCGCGTCGGCGGCGTTGCCGCCCCGGCGCAAGACGTCCGCGGCGACCTCGCTCGCGAGCGGGTGAGCGGTCGCGACCGCCCCCCGGCTGGAGACGGCTGTCGCGGACAGGACGATCGCGAGCAGGACGGGCATCCACCACCTGTACCACCGCGCGGCGGCCTTTCCGGGCCCCGCCCCCGCTCCTCGGGCTTGATCACCACGCGGGGGCGAGCCTAGCCTGCCGCGACATGACCCGCTCTCCCACCCCCCTCGCCGCGATCGTGCTCGCCGCCGGCAAGGGCACCCGGATGAAGTCGCAGAAGGCGAAGGTCCTCCACGAGGTCGGCGGCCGCCCGCTGGCCTGGTTCCCGCTGCTGCGCGCGCTCGAGCTCGGGGCGAACCCGGTCGTCGCGGTGGTGGGCCACCAGGCGGAGGCGGTCGAGGCGGCGCTCGCGGCCGCGCTCCCCGGCGCGCCGCTGCGCTTCGCCGTGCAGCGCGAGCAGCTCGGCACCGCGCACGCCGTCCTCGCCGCCCGCGAGGCGCTCGGCGCGTACGACGGCCCGATCGTGATCCTCTCCGGCGACACGCCCCTCCTCACGGCGGAGACGCTCGCGCACGTCGTCGGCGCGCGGGCGGGCGGCGCCACCCTCGCGCTCGCGACGATGAAGCTCGCGAACCCGCACGGCTACGGGCGCATCGTCCGCGACCCCGCGGGCAACCCGGCGCGCGTGGTCGAGGAGAAGGACGCGAACGAGGCCGAGCGCGCCATCGACGAGGTGAACGCCGGGCTCTACTGCGCCGAGGCGGCGTTCCTGTGGGACGCGCTCTCGAAGGTGGGCAGCGCCAACGCCCAGGCCGAGTTCTACCTCACCGACCTCGTCGCGATGGCGGCGCGCGCGGGCGGCGCGGTCGCCGTGCCGGTCCCGCCCGAGGAGGCGTCGGGCGTGAACGACCGCGAGGAGCTCGCCCGGGCCGGGCGGGTGCTCCTGCGCCGGCGGGCGTCGGCGCTCATGCGCGGCGGCGTGACGATCGAGGATCCGGAGCGGTTCGACTGCGACGAGGGCGTCGAGATCGGCGCGGACACCGTCATCGAGCCGAACGTCCGGCTGAAGGGGCGCACCCGCGTCGGCGCGGGCTGCCGGCTCGGCGCGGGCGCGATCCTCACCGACGCGACCCTCGGCGACGGCGTCACGGTGAAGCCGTACACGGTCGTCGACGAGTCCACCGTGGCCGCGCGCGCGATCCTGGGGCCGTTCTCCCGGCTCCGCCCCGGCAGCGAGATCGGCGAGGAGGCGCACGTCGGGAACTTCGTCGAGACGAAGAAGGCGCGCCTCGGCAAGGGGGCGAAGGCGAACCACCTCACGTACCTCGGCGACGCCACGGTGGGCGCGGGCGCGAACGTCGGCGCCGGCACGATCACCTGCAACTACGACGGCGAGAAGAAGCACCCCACCGTGATCGGCGAGGGGGCCTTCATCGGCTCGGACTCGATCCTGGTCGCGCCCATCGAGATCGGCGCCGGGGCGTACGTCGCGGCGGGCTCCACCCTCACCGACAGCGTGCCGCCCGGCGCACTGGCGCTCGGGCGCGCCAAGCAAGTGACGAAGGAGGGGTGGGTGGCCAGGCGGCAGGCGGAGAAGCAGAACAAAGGGGCGGCCGAGGCCGCGCCGCCGCCGGCTCCGGGCGAGGGCCCGCGCGGCGGACGAGCGAGCTAGCGGGCGAACCGCTTCCCCGTGGTAGAAGGCAGGCCCTCATGTGCGGAATCGTTGGCTACGTCGGTCCCCGGCAGTGCGTCGACCTCATCGTCGGCGGCCTCAGGAAGCTCGAGTACCGCGGCTATGACTCCGCGGGCGTCGCGGTGGTCGGGCCGTCCGGCCTCGCGGTGAAGCGGGCGAAGGGCAAGCTCCAGAACCTCGTGACGATCCTGCGCGACGGGCCCCTGCCCGGCTGCACGGGCATCGGCCACACGCGCTGGGCGACGCACGGCCGGCCGTCGGACGAGAACGCCCACCCGCACGCGTACGGCGGGGTGGCGGTGGTCCACAACGGCATCATCGAGAACCACCTCGACCTCAAGGCGGCGCTCACGGGTCGCGGCCACAAGTTCGCCTCCGAGACCGACACCGAGATCTTCGCGCACCTCATCGCCGACGCGCTCCGGGACGGCGCCCGCGACCTGCAGGCCGCCGTCCGCGCGGCCCTCGCGCAGGTCCAGGGCACCTACGCCATCGCGGTCGTCTCGGAGAAGCGGCCGGGCGAGATCGTCGCCGCGAAGAACGCCTCGCCGCTCGTGGTCGGCTACGGCGAGGGCGAGAGCTTCCTCGCCTCGGACGTGCCGGCCATCCTCGAGCACACCCGCGAGGTGAGCTATCTCGAGGAGGGCGAGCTCGCGGTCCTGACCGCCGGGGGGATCACGCTCTTCGGGCGCGACGGCGAGCCGGTCGAGCGCAAGCCGCGGCGGATCGAGTGGAGCGCGGTGGCCGCCGAGAAGGACGGCCACAAGCACTTCATGCACAAGGAGATCTTCGAGCAGCCCCGGGCCGTCGCGGACACGATCCGCGGGCGCGCGTCGCTCGAGCAGGGCGACGTCACGCTCGACGGGGTCGAGCTGCCCGAGGACTACGTCAAGCAGCTCGAGCGGATCGTCATCGTCGCCTGCGGCACCTCCTGGCACGCCGGGCTCTCCGGGCGCCAGATGATCGAGGCGCTCGCGCGCATCCCGGTGGAGGTGGAGCTCGCGAGCGAGTTCCGCAACCGGGATCCGCTGGTCTCGGAGCGCGTGCTCTGCCTCGCCGTCTCGCAGTCGGGCGAGACGGCCGACACGCTCGCGGCGGTGAAGATCGCGCGGGCGCGCGGCGCCAAGGCCTACGCGATCTGCAACGTCGTGGGCTCGGCGATCGCGCGCGAGTGCGACGGCGGGACGCTCTTCACCCGCGCAGGCCCGGAGATCGGCGTCGCCTCGACGAAGGCGTTCACGACCCAGCTCGCCGGCCTCTATCTCCTCGCGGTGAAGCTCGGCCGCCTGCGCGGCACGCTCTCCGCCGACGCCGCGCGCGAGCACCTCGAGGCGCTTCGCCACGTCCCCTCCTGGATGGAGCAGATGATCCGCCAGGAGGCGGCGCTCATGCCGATCGCGAAGCGCTGCGCCGCGGCGCGCGACGTCCTGTTCCTCGGGCGCGGGAGCCAGTACCCCGTCGCGCTCGAGGGGGCGCTCAAGCTCAAGGAGATCTCGTACATCCACGCCGAGGGCTACGCCGCGGGCGAGATGAAGCACGGCCCGATCGCCCTCATCGACGAGGAGCTGCCGGTCGTCGTCCTCGCCACGCAGGAGCGCGCGTACGAGAAGACGCTCGGCAACATGGAGGAGGTCCGCGCCCGCGGAGGCCACGTGTTCGCGGTGGTGTCCGAGGGCGACACGCACGCGGCGAGCCTCGCCGAGGTGGCGCTCACGGTCCCGCCCGCCCCGCCGCTCCTCGCCCCGCTCGTCTCCATCATCCCGCTCCAGTTCCTCGCCTACCACGTCGCCGATCTGAAGGGCACGGACGTGGATCAGCCCAGGAACCTGGCCAAGAGCGTGACGGTCGAGTAGCAGCGCGCGGCGGCGCGGCCGGCAGAGGCCGCGCCAGAGCGCGCCGGGGGCCCGGGGGAGCGTCTCGCTCCCCCGGCACGATGCCCAGCCGAGGAATCTGGCCAAGAGCGTGACGGTCGAGTAGCAGCGCGACCCCTCTCCCTTCTCGCCATCCGCCCCACGGTCCGCTACACCTCGTCCCGTGGAGGGCAAGAGTCACCGCCTCTTCGTCGCGCTCGAGCCGACGGATCTCGTCCGTCGCCGCATCGCCGCGACGGCCGCGCACCTGCGCCGCTCGGCGGGCCGCGCGGCCGACGACGTCCGCTGGGTCGTCCCCGAGAACGTCCACCTCACCTTGCAGTTCCTGGGCGCCGTCCCGGAGCCGCGCGTGGAGGCCGTCGCGGACGCCGTGCGCGCGGCGGCCGCCGGGTCGCACCCGCTCGCGCTGGAGGTGCACAACGCCGGCGGCTTCCCGAACGCGCGGCGGCCGCGGGTCGTGTGGGCGGGCATCCAGGGCGACGTCGCCGCGCTGGGGGCGCTCGTGCAGGACCTCGGGCGACGGCTCGCGCCGCTCGGCTTCGCGCCGGAGGCGCGCCCGTTCTCCCCGCACCTGACGCTCGGCCGGGCGCGCGACGTCCGCGGCGCGCCCGGGCTCGGTGGGGCGCTCGCGGAGGCGGCGCAGGGCGACGGCGTCGCGTGGCGCGCCGGCGAGCTCGTGCTCTTCGAGTCGCACCTGTCGCCGAAGGGACCGCGCTACGAGGCCATCGTGCGCGCCCCGCTCGGACGCTCGAGCGAGGGACGCTGATCGAAGTGATCGCCCGGCTCA
>NZ_JALCYX010000114.1:0-9752 GCF_022690695.1 Anaeromyxobacter sp. SG17 | reverse complement strand
CGCCGCCCCGGCGGGCTCGCTTCGCTCGCTGGGGCGAGAATCGGATCTCGGCTACGCGCTCTCGGGCGCGGTCTCCGGACCCTTCGCCTCGGAGTCGCGCCGGTAGCCGCACTCCTTGTTCGGGCAGGCCACGTACGGGCCCGTCTTCTTCGAGTACTTGTCGAGGAGGTACGCGCTGCCGCACTGCGGGCAGGCCTCGTTCCGGGGCCGATCCCAGGACACGAAGTCGCACTTGGGATAGGACGAGCAGCCGTAGAAGGTCTTCCCGCGGCGCGAGCGCTTCTCCGTGATGTACCCGCCGCAGCCCTTCGGGCAGGACACGCCGATGGAGATGGGCTTCGTGCCCTTGCACTCGGGGTAGCGGGTGCACGCGAGGAAGCGGCCGAAGCGGCCGCGCTTCATCACCATCGCGGCGCCGCACTCCGGGCACTTCTCGTCCGTCGGGACGTCCTCCTCCTTCTCCGGGACGATCTTCCCGTCCTCGCGCTTGAAGTTCATCGTGTTCCGGCACTCGGGGTAGCCGGAGCACGCGAGGAACTCGCCCATGCGGCCCCACTTGATGACCATGGGCTTGCCGCACTTCTCGCACGTGAGCTCGGTCGCGATCTCCTGGCGCTTCACGTCGCGCATGTTGACCTCGGCCTTCGCGAGGTCGTCCTTGAAGCTGTCGTAGAAGTCCTTCAGGACCTGCTGCCAGGCGGCGCTCCCCTCCTCGATCTCGTCGAGGCGCTCCTCCATGCCGGCGGTGAAGGCGAGGTCCATCTCGCGCGGGAAGCTCTTCACGAGCTCGTCGGTGACGACGAGGCCGAGGTGGGTCGGCTTGAAGTTCCGCTCGACCTTCTCGACGTAGGTCTTCTCCTGGATGTTCTCGAGGATGGCGGCGTAGGTGGACGGCCGGCCGATGCCGCGCTGCTCGAGCTCCTTCACGAGGGACGACTCGTTGAAGCGCGGGGGCGGCTGCGTGAAGTGCTGCTCGGGGAGGAGCCGGCGCAGGTCGAGCGTCATGCCGGCCTCGAGCGGCGGCAGCTGGCGCTCCTCGTTCGCCTTCTCGCGATCGCCGTTCTCCTTCGCCTCCTCCTCGGCGCCGGCCTCCTCCTCGGGCGGCTTCGCGCCGTAGACGGCGAGGTAGCCGGGGAACTTGAGGATGGAGCCGGTGGCCCGGAACGTGGCCCGGCCGGCGGTGATGTCCGCGGTGGTCTGGTCGTAGACCGCCGGGACCATCTGGCAGGCGACGAACCGGTTCCAGATGAGCTCGTACAGCCGGTACATGTCGCGCTCGCCGATCTGCTCGAAGTACGGGGCCACGCGGGCCGGCGTCCACTCGAGCGAGGTCGGGCGGACCGCCTCGTGGGCCTCCTGGGCGGCCTTCGCCTTCGTCTTGTAGACGTTCGGCGCCTCCGGCAGGTGGTCCTTGCCGTAGGCGTCGGCGATGTAGCCGCGCGCCGCGTCCACCGCCTCGGTGGAGAGCCGGACGGAGTCCGTGCGCATGTACGTGATGAGGCCGATCGCGCCCTCGTCGCCGAGCTCGACGCCCTCGTAGAGCTTCTGCGCGAGGGTCATCGTCTTCTTGGCCGTGAAGCCGAGGCGGTTCGCCGCCTCCTGCTGCAGCTTCGCCGTCGTGAAGGGCGGCGGCGCGTTGCGGCGGCGCTCCTTCTTGTCGACGTTGGCGACGACGTAGGTCGCGCCGTCGAGGTCCTTCACGAGCGCGTGGGTGACCGCGCCTTCCTTCAGCTCCGCCTTCTGGCCGTCGACCTTCGAGAGCCGGGCGCGGAACTCCGGCGGGAGCTTCGCGGCGAGCTCCGCCTCGAGCGTCCAGTACTCCTCGGGCTTGAACGCCTCGATCTCGCGCTCGCGCTCGACCACGAGGCGCACCGCCACGGACTGGACGCGCCCGGCGGAGAGGCCGCGGCGGACCTTCTTCCAGAGGATGGGGCTGATCTGGTAGCCGACGAGCCGGTCGAGGATGCGGCGCGCCTGCTGCGAGTCGAACTTCTTGCGGTCGAGGTCGAGCGGCTTCTCGATCGCCTTCTGGATCGCGTTCTTGGTGATCTCGTTGAAGAGGACGCGGCGGACGCGGCCGTCGCCCGAGTCGCCGATCTCCTCCGCGATGTGGAAGGCGATCGCCTCGCCCTCGCGATCGGGGTCGGTCGCGAGGAAGACGCGCTCGGCGGTGCGCGCGGCGCGCTTGATCTCGGAGAGGACCTTGGCCTTCCCCTTGATGACGTCGTACTGCGGCGTGAAGCCCGCCTCGACGTCGACGCCGATCTTGGACTTCGGCAGGTCCTTCACGTGGCCGACCGACGCGCGGACGTCGTAGGAGCGACCGAGGTACTTCTTGATCGTCTTCGCCTTGGCGGGCGACTCGACGATGACGAGGTTGCCCCCCACCGCGGGCTTCTTCGCGGCGCGCTTGGGCGGAGCGGCCTTCTCCTTCTTCATGCCCTCCGCGGCTGCGACCTTCGTGGCTCTCGGCATCTGTCGGGGTCCCCCTACGTGCGGCGCAGAAAGTAATGGCCCGGGCGCTGCTCGCACAAACCCTCGAGCTCGAGGGTGAGCAGCCCGGCGAGCGCCGGGCCGGGCGCGAGGCCCGCCTGGCGCGCGATCTCGTCGGCGTGACGCGGGCGCCGGGCGAGCGCCGCGAGGAGCGCGCTCTCGGGCGCGGCGAGCGCGGGCAGCGCGAGCTGCCGCTCGGCGACCGGCGCTGCCGGGATGCCGAGCGCCCCGAGCACGTCCTCGGCCGAGGCGGCGACCTTCGCGCCCCGGCGGAGGAGCGCGATCGGCCCGGCGGAGAGCGGCTCGCGCGCGTCGCCCGGCACCGCGAACACCGGCACGCCGTGCGTCCGCGCCCAGTCGGCCGTGATGAGCGCCCCGCTCTTCTCCCCGGCCTGGACGACCACGACCGCCTCCGACAGGCCCGAGACGATCCGGTTCCGCCGGGGGAAGTTCCCGGCGAAGCCCGGCGTCCCGTCGGGCAGCTCGGAGAGGATCGCGCCGCCCTCGGCGAGCACGCGCTGGAGGAGCGGCCGGTTCGAGGCCGGGTAGAGCACGTCGACGCCGGTGCCGAGGACGGCGACCGTGTGGCCGGCCGCGTCGAGCGCCGCGCGGTGCGCGATGGCGTCGATGCCCAGGGCGCCGCCGGAGACGACGGAGACGCCCGCCCGGGCGAGCCCCGCGGCCAGGAGGCGCGCCATCTCCTCCCCGTAGGCGTCCGGGTGGCGCGAGCCGACGACGGCGACGCGCCGGAGGTCGGCGAGCGCGCCGCGCAGGCGCAGCTCGGCCGGACGATCGGGCGTCTGCGCGAGGCGGTCCGGGTAAAGGCCGTCGCCCGGACGGATGGTGGTCGCCTCCTCCATGGAGCGGGGCCATATACCCACCGGGTGGTGGAGCGTCAAGGTGGGGACCCGCCGCCGAATGCACGGACCGTACCTGCCGACACGGTCAAAACGGCCTCCTACCTCCCGTAAACCGGTAGGATTGCGGCCGGCGGGAGGGCGCGCGGGAAGCCGTGCGAGAGCGACGGCCTGGCCGGCGCCCGCGCACCCGGAGGACGGTGGAGCTAGCGACCGCCGGCCCCCTCGGCCGCCGAGCGGACGGCGCGCATCTCCACCCGATCGCCGATGGCGAGCTCCACGAGGCTGCGCGTGACGAGCGCCGCCGAGGCGCGCTCCTTCACGTCGATGACGAGCATCTCGCCGATGTCCTCCTTCGGGAGGCTCGAATCCCAGGCCGGCAGGCCCGGCGCGCGGCCGTAAGGGTCGCCGGCGCGGACCGCCGTGAAGACGTTGCCCTCCTCCACGCCGTCGGCGGAGCCGCGGTCGATGAAGACGACGTGGTGCTCTCCGAGCTGGGTGACGACCTGGACCTGGCCGCCGACGATGGTGCCCTCGAGCGCGCGGCGGTTCGCGCGGCGATCCACCCGGCGGAGGAAGCGCTCCGTCCACGGACCGAGCATGGCGCCGCGCTCGATGGGCTCGAACGACTGCGTGATGACGAGCGTCGCCGCCTTGTCGTCCACCGCGACCACCTTGGCCGCGCCGAGCACGGTGGACTGCCAGCCGAAGAGCTCGTTCGTGCGCGGGTGGCGAATGGGCCGCTCCGTCTTGAAGATGACGTAGGTCTCGCCCGGCTTCACCTCGGCGCGCCGCTCGAACCGCGCGTACGCCTTGTCGTGGCTGGAGAGCATGAGCTTCTCCTCGAACGCGGCCTTGATCGCGCCCGACTCGGCGAGCTCGCGCGGGGTGACGAACGTGTCGTGCCGCGCGAGGAGCGCGCGCGGGGAGACGTAGCCGATCTTGTAGGGCCCGACGACCGCCACCGCGTCGCCGTCGTCGTCGGACTTCCCGTCCGCGCGGGAGAGGTCCTCGAGCTCGCGCGGCGGCGCCTCCTCGGCCTCGGCCACCGGCTCCCCGGCCGGCTCGACGCGCGTCGGGCCCTCGTCGGCGGAGGGGTAGAACCTGAGCAGGTTGCCCGGGTAGATCCAGTGCGGGTTCTCGATGTCCGGGTTGTAGGACCAGATCTTCGGCCAGTACCAGGGGTTGTTCAGGTAGCGGCCGGAGAGATCCCAGAGCGTGTCTCCGGGCCGGATCGTGTACGTGTCCGGCGTCTGGCCGCCGCTCGTGGCGGCGTCCTCCAGCGCGAGCGCGGTGCCGGCCACGGCCGGCGCGAGGCCCTCCTCGCCCGCCGCCGGTGCGCCGGCCGCGTCCGCGGGTACGGCGGCCGCGGTCTCCGAGGGCGCCCCGTCCTGCACGGCGCCGGTGGCCTCCACCTGCGGATCGGCGCTCGCGGTCCGGGCGGCGTCGCGCGCCGCGTCGAGCGCCCCGGCCTGCGCGAGCGCAGCGGCCGGAAGGAGGGCGAGGACGGCGACGAGGTGTCTGCGGATCATGGACCGCTCCTTGCCGGGACGCGCGGCGACGTGTCGCCGCCCTGCCCGGAGATGGCTGCGAGGCGAGTCCCGGCGCGCTCGGCGGCCGGGGTCCTCGGAAACTCGGTGACGAGGCGCTCGAGGATGCGCCGCTCCGCGCTGGCGGAGCCGCGCCGGGACTCGCAGGCGGCGAGCCGCTCGAGGGCGCCGGACAGCGCGTCGCCGGCGGGGTAGTCGTCGCCGGCCCGTGCCGCGAGCGCGCAGGCCGCGTCGTCCTTGCCCGCCGCCGCGTACGACTCGGCCGCCTCGACGAGCGCGTTGTCGGCCGCGGGGTGGCGCGGGTAGCGGGCGACGAAGTCCTCGAGGGCGTGCGCGCGGGCGACGCCGTCGCGGCGGCGCGCCGCGCGGAGCTCGCGATCGGCCTCGACCGAGAGCTCGCGGCCGCCGCCGAGCGCGAGCGCCTCGAGCCGCTCGGGCGCGGGCTCGGCGATGGGGATCGCGGTCGGCACGGGCGGCGGCGCGCGCCGGGGCTGGGGTGCGCCTGCGGCGGGGACCACCGCGGGGAGCGGCTCGGAGGGAGCCATCCTGAGGACGACCGGGGGCGGCTCGGAGGGCTCCACCCTCACGACCGCCAGGTCGGGCGGGACCACGGGCGGGAGCGCCTCGGCGGCCGGGGCGCGGCGCGGCGCCGGGTCTCGCGCGGCGCGCGCGCCGGCGAGCTCCATGCGTGCGGAGAGCCCGTCCACCTTGCGCGCGAGCACCTCGTTGTCGGCGCGCAGCGCGCGCACCTCCGCGCGGAGCGCCTCGACCTCCGAGGGCGCGGCGGCGCCGCCGCCGGCGCAGCCGAGCAACACGACGAGCGCCGCGGAGGCGTTTCGCGCGAGGGGTCTCAAAACTGGAAAATTCTAGGGTTCGGGGGCCGCCCGTCAAGGAAGGGGCCCCTCGCCTGGCCGCCGCGGATGTGCGCTGCCGGGAGCGGACGCGGGTGCGATGAAGCCTACCTGGCGCCCGGTGCGCCCCGCGTCGCGACGGTGAGAGAAGAACAGCTCCCGCTCGCAGGCGGTGCAGCGGCCGAGCACCTCGACGCGCTCGGAACGCACCCCGGCCTCCTCGAGCGCGAGGAGGTTCGCGCGCCACAGGTCGAGGCGCGCAGCGGCGCCGGCGCGGACGACCTCGGCGCCGAAGCGCGCCCGGAACCGCTCGGCGAGCTCGGCCGAGACCTCGTAGCAGCACGGCCCGATCGACGGGCCGATGGCGGCGACGAGGCGCGCCGGGTCGGCGCCCTCCCGCGCGAGCGCGCGGACGCCCTCGGCGGCGGCGAGCCCGATCGTGCCGCGCCAGCCGGCGTGGACCGCGGCGACCGCCCCGCCCTCGGGATCGGCGACGAGCACCGGCACGCAGTCGGCCACCGAGACGCACGCGGCGACGCCGGCGGTGACGGACACGACCGCGTCCGCCTCCTCCGCCGGCGGGGTCGCCGCCGTCGCCCGGAGGCAGCGGGTCCCGTGCACCTGCCGGACGCGCGCGAACCGCAGCCCGGTGGCGGCCTCGAGCCGGCGCCAGTTCTCCTCGACCCGGGCCGGCTCGTCGCCCACGGCGCCCCCCAGGTTCAGGGCGTCCCAGGGCGGCGGGGACGCGCCGCCGGGGCGGGTCGTGAAGCCGTGCGGGAAGGCGGCCAGCCGCTCGCTCGTCAGGAGACGCATCCGACGGGTTATAACCTTCCCTCGCCCATGCTCCGATCGATCCGGCGCTCCATCGGCCGCAAGCTGCTCATCGCGGTCGGCGCCCCCGGCCTCCTCTTCTCCCTCGCCGTGGTCCTCTGGCTGCGCCACGAGAGCCGGGCGCTCGCGCCGGCCGTCGAGCCGCTCCACCGGATCGCGCTCGTGGCGCTCGTCGTGCTGGCGGCGGGGCTCGCGGCGATGCACCTCGTGGTGGTGCGCTACGTCGTCGACCGCCGCCTCCGGCGGCTCGCCGCGGGCATGCGGCGGGCGCGCGAGGGCGACTTCCTGCACCGCGTGCCGGACGAGGGCGAGGACGAGATCGGCCAGGTGGCGAGCACCTACAACGAGACGCTCGCCGCCATCACCGACCTCCACGTCCGCCGCATCGAGGACGCGGCGTCGATCGCCTCGATGGAGCGCGAGCTCTCGCTCAAGGCGGAGCTCGAGGCGCGCGTGCGCGAGCTGACGCTGCTGTTCGAGCTGGGGCGCACGCTCGGTGCGACGCTCGATCTCGACGAGCTCGTCCGCGCGACCGCCGCGCAGGTGGGGAGCGCCCTCGGCGCGGCGGAGCTCCAGGTGCTCCTCGTCGACGAGGCGACCGGCGAGCGGGTGGTGCGCGCCGCCTACGGCAGCGACGGGGCGGCGGTCGGCACCCGGCTCCCCCCGGGCCAGGCGCGCCCCGGCTGGCTCGAGGTGCCGATGGCCCGCGGCGAGGAGGGCGCGGGGGCGATCGCGCTCCGGCCGGCGGGCGGCGGGCTCTCGCCGCAGGAGCGCCGGCTGCTCGAGGCGATCGCGGCGCAGTCCGCCATCGCCGTCGCGAACGCGCGCCTCCACCAGAAGATGGTCCGGCTGTCACAGACGGACGCGCTCACGGGTGCGCACAACCGCCGGAGCCTGTTCGCGCGCCTCGAGGACGAGCTCGAGCGGAGCGCGCGCTTCGACCACGCGACCGCCGTGGCCCTCGTCGACGTCGATCACTTCCGCCGCTACAACGAGGCCTTCGGCCACGCCTCCGGCGACACGGTGCTGCGCCGGGTCGCGGCGGTGCTGGGCGGGGCCGCGCGCAAGGTGGACGTCGTGGCGCGCTACGGCGGCGAGGAGTTCGCGGTGGTGCTCGCCCGCGCCGACCGCGCGGCCGCGCTCGTCGCCGCCGAGAAGCTGCGCGCCGCCGTGACCGCCGCGGCCATCCCGCACCCGGGCGTCGGCCCCGGCCACGTGACCATCTCGGTGGGCGTCGCCATCTACCCGGACGACGCGCGCGACCTCGGCGCGCTCATCGACTGCGCCGACGGGGCGCTGTACGCGGCGAAGCGCGCGGGGCGCAACGTGGTCATGCCGTACGCGCCGGGCATGCGCGACCACCCCGGGCGCAAGCGCGACCAGCGCAGCGCCTCGGATGCGGACGCGGGTGAGCTCAGGCCCGGCGAGGGCAGCCCGCCCGCCGCGGCCGCGGGCTGAGCTCGCCGGAAGGCGCCCTGACGACTCGCCGCGGCGAGCCCGCCTCGCGCGCGGGCTCGGCGGGGCGCGTCACTCGTCGCCGGGGGCTTCCCCGCCCCCCGCGCTCACCGGCTCCTGGCCCTGCGGCGCGGGCGCCACGCGCGCGGGGATGGCCGGCGGGGTCACCGGGCGCGCGGGGGCGGCCGGCGGGGTCCCCGGGCGCGGGGCGCCGCGGACGCGAGCGAGCTCGAGCTCGAGCGCCTTCTCGCGCCGGGCGCGCTCCTGCAGCGCCGCATGCAGCCGCTGCAGCTCCTGCGCACGCAGCTCGTCCCGCCGCTTGAGCTCCTCGCGGAAGCGCGCCTGCGCCTCCTCCACGGCGCGCACCCCGCGCCCCTCCGCCTCGCGCCGCTCCGCCTGGAGCTGCTCGACGCGGCGTGCGGCCTCGGCGGCGCGCGTCTCCGCGGCCTGCGCGCGGGTGGTGAGCTCCTTGTCGGCCCGGGCCCGCGCCTGGCCGGCCTGGGCGAGCGCCGCCTCGAGCTCCTGGATCCGCGCCCGCGCGGCCTGCGCCACGCCGGCGTCGCGCGCCCCCTGCTCGGCGCGCGCGGCGAGCTCCGCCGCGCGGGTCTCCGCCCGCGCGATGCGCGCCTGGAGCTCGGTCTCGATCCGCTGCCGGTCCCGGTGCGCGGACGCGAGCGCCTGCTCGATCTCGCGCACCCGCGCCTCGGCGCGCTCGGCCCGCGCGCCCGTCGCCACGAGCTGCGCCTGCGCCTCGTCCACGCGCTTGCGGGCCTCGAGCCGCGCCGCCTCGGACGCCTCGCGCGCCGAGACGAGCTGCGCGATCCGCTCCTCCGCGTCGGCGATCCGCCGGCGCGTCTCCTCCGCCCGCGAGGCCGCGGTCTCGTTCGCCGCGCGCTCGCGCCGCTCGGCCGCGCGCAGGGCCTCGGTCCTCGCCGCGATCTCCTTCTGCAGCGCGTCCTCGCGCCGGGCCCGCTCGGCGGCGAGATCCTCGAAGCGCTCGTGGAGCGCCTCGGCCGCCTCGGTCTTCTTGGAGAGCTCCGCGAGGAG
Source organism: Anaeromyxobacter sp. SG17 (assembly GCF_022690695.1). Taxonomy (NCBI): domain Bacteria; kingdom Pseudomonadati; phylum Myxococcota; class Myxococcia; order Myxococcales; family Anaeromyxobacteraceae; genus Anaeromyxobacter; species Anaeromyxobacter sp. SG17. The sequence goes on along the minus strand of NZ_JALCYX010000114.1, from coordinate 668 downwards.
CTCCTCCTCTCGCCGCCGGTGCTCGTCCTCGAGCGCCGCGGCGTGGGCGCGGGCGCGCTCCTCCGCGTCTCCGCGGGCGGTGATCTCGGCCGTGAGCTCGGCCTCGAGCCGCGCCCGCTCCGCGTCGGCCGCCTCCCGCGCGGTGACGGCGGCGTGCAGCTCCTCCCGGAGCGCCGCCTCGTCCGCCGCGGTCGCCTCGAGCTCGGCCTGGAGCGCGTCGCGCGCGCCGCCGATCTGCGCGGCGTCCTCCTCCGCGCGCGAGAGCCGGAGCTCGAGGCCGGCCGCCTCGGCGCGGGCCTGGTCGCGCTCCGCCTCGAGCGCCTTCACCCGCTCCGCTCGCTCGCGGTGCGCCGTCTCGAGCGCCGCCTCGAGCCGCGACCCCTCCCCGCGCGCCGCGGCGACGAGAGCCTCCTGCGCCTCGAGCCTGCCGGCGAGCTCCGCCTGCTTGCGCTCGGCCTCGCGCGAGAGCGCGTCGAGCGACTCGCGCGCGCGGCGCAGCTCCTCCTCGAGCGCGGCCGCTCGGTGGAGCCGGTCCTCGGCCTTCGCCTCGAGTTCCGCGGCCCACGCCTCGGCCTTCCGCGCCGCCTCCGCCCGCGCGGCGCGCTCGACGGTGAGCTCACCCTCGCGCTTCTGCAGCCGGCCGCGCGCGTCGGCGAGCGCCTCCGCCG
>NZ_JALCYX010000113.1:0-10147 GCF_022690695.1 Anaeromyxobacter sp. SG17 | reverse complement strand
GCACCCGCGAAAGCGGGCGCGCAGGTTCACGGGCCCCGCCGAGCAGGGGTGGGGCCCCGACGAGCTTAGCTCGGCGGGGCGGGGACGCAGTCCCCGTGCGATCACCCCTGCGCGAACCCGCGAAGCGGGCGCGACCGTTCACGGGCCCCGCCGAGCGGGGGTGGGGCCCCGACGAGCTTCGCTCGGCGGGGCGGGGGACGCAGTCCCCCGCTTTCACACCGCAGCCCCCGTTAGAAATGCACCGCCGCCGCCCGCGCCGCCTGCGCGCGGAACCGCTCGCGCCAGTCCGGCCCGGTGAGCCGCTCCGCGAGCGCGATCGCGAGGTGCTTCGGCTCGACGCCGAGCGCGGCGTTGCGCCCGAGCCCCTGCACGCAGGAGGGGCAGTTCGTCAGCACCACCGCGCCGCGCGGGCGTCCCTCGATCGCCTCGGCGATCGCCTCGCGCTTGCGGTGGAGCATGGCGTCGGTGATGTCGGGCCGCGAGAGGGCGAGCGTCCCCGCCTCCGAGCAGCAGTGCGGCACCGCCTCCACCTTTCCGAACCCGCCGATGCGCGCGAGGACCGCGCCCGCCTCGCCGTCGAGCGAGTCGTGGCAGGGCGCGTGGTAGAGGACGGGCGCCTCGCCGGGAGCGGCCGGCGCGAGCGAGAGGCCGCGCTCGGCGGCGTAGCGCGCGACGTCCACGATGCGCCCGCCGAAGAGCTTCCCGGCCTCCATCGCCTCGAGCCCCTCGCGGCAGGTGCCGCAGGTGACCACGCAGCCGTCGAACGCGAGGTAGCTGAACATCTCGCGGATCTGGCTGAAGAGGATGGTGTCGCGGAGCACGGTCTGCGAGTGCTGCTCCGCCTTCGCGTTCGCGTGGGCCGGGAAGCCGCAGCACAGGAACGGCGGCGGGACGACGACCCGCACGCCGAGCGAGACGAGCACGTGCAGCGCGGCCATCGACACGTGCGAGTAGAGCCGCTCCGAGCCGCAGCCCGGGAAGTAGAAGACGCTCCGCTCGGCGTCCCCGCCCTCCGGCTCGAGCACGAGCACCTGATCCTGCTCGCAGGGCGGGAGCACGTCGCGCAGCGTCTCGGCGGGCACGGGGGGCACCGGCGAGCGCAGCACCTGGAGCGCGTACGGGGCGCGGCGGGCGTCCTCGGGCTGGAGCGGCGCCGCGACGGCGCAGGCGGCGCGCTGGATCGCGCCGCCGAGCCGCACGAGACCGCCGTGGAAGGCGGCGTTCGCGGCCGGCGACCGGCTGTCGAGGTAGGCGAGCGTCGCGCGCGTCGCCACGCTGGTGCGCTTGTAGCCCCAGCTCGCGAGGATCTCGCGCTCGAGCACCGACACCTCGCCGGAGTCGATGTCCACCGGGCAGGGCTTCGCGCACTTGTGGCAGATGGTGCAGTGGTCGGCCACCTCCTCTAGCCAGCGGAGGAGCTCGAACTGGGTCGAGCGCTCGCGCTGCGCGTCGTAGAGGAGCGCCTCGATGAGCGCGCCGATGGCGAGGTTCTTGTTGCGCGGGTGGAAGAACATCCCGCGCGCGGGGTGGTAGACGCAGCAGTCCGCCTTGCACTTGCCGCAGCGGACGCAGTGCGCGATGGCCTTCGCGAGCGCCTCGAGCTGGCCGTGCTGGAGGATGCGCGCCTCGAGCTCGAGGAGGTTGAACGAGGGCGTGAACACCTGGCCGAGGACGTCGAGGTCCTCGAGCTTGCCGGGGTTCATGAGCCCGCCCGGATCGACCTCGCGGCGGTGGGCGGCGAGCTCCCGGATGCGCTCGGGCTCGAGGTACTTGAGCTTCGTGACGCCGATGCCGTGCTCGCCGGAGACGACGCCGCCGAGCGCGATCACCTTGGCCATCACGCCGTCGATGACCTCCTCGGCGCGGCGGAGCATCGGCCGGTCGTTCGAGAGCACCGGCACGTTCACGTGCACGTTGCCGTCGCCGGCGTGCATGTGGGTGGCGAGCACGACGAGCCGGTCGCGCACCTCGCGGTGCGCCTTGTCGAGCGCGGCGAGGAGCCCGGCGTAGCCGCGGACGAGCTGGCCGAGCTCGCGCCTGAGGGCCTCGATCGCCTCGAGCGCGCGGAGCGCCCGCGCGTCCGCGCCGTCGAGGGCCACCCGCGCGGCGGCGCAGCGCGCCAGCGCCGCGGGGATCTTGCGCGCGAGCCACTCGGGGTCGTCCTTCGGCGGCGGGGCGACGCGCAGGATCTCCTCGGCGCGCTCGACGAACCGCCGCTGCGCGTGCCGCTCCTCCTCGACGTTCGTCGCCTCGATGAAGCGCGCGAACTCGGCGAGCGCCTCGAGCGGGAGGACGACGTCCTCGTTCATCTTGAAGGCGTTCGTCCGGCGGGCGATCGCGCCGAGCTTCTTGCGGTCCGCCCAGAAGCGCTTCGCCTCCGCCGCGTCGCGCGCCTCGAAGAGCTCGGTGTTCGGGTGCTCGTCGAGGATGCGGCGGATCCGGTCCACGCCGCGCGCGGCCTCCTCGCCCGAGTGGCCCACCACGTCCACGAGCAGCACCGCCTTCGGCGTCTCCGGCCGCGGCGCCTTCACCTTGTAGTCGATGGCGCGGACGTACTCGTCGTCGAAGTGCTCCAGGGCGGTCAGGGCCTCCTTGCCGCCGTCGGGGAAGGGGAAGGCCCGGGCGAGCTGGAGGATGACGCGCGAGGCCTCGTCGAAGTCGGGCCCGAAGAACTCGAGGCAGAGCGTTCGCTTCGCCTCGTACTCCGGGTAGAGGACGAACTCGGCGGAGGTGATGACGCCGTCGGTGCCCTCCTTCTGCAGGCCCGGGACGCCGCCGAGCGCCTTGTTGGTGATGTCCTTCCAGAGCCCCTTCTTGCGGATGTCGGCGCCGGTGAGGGCGATCCGCTTCACGAGCCGGCCGTCGTCCTCGACGACGTCGAACGTGACCGGGTCCTCCGGCAGGATCTTGCGCAGGCGGTGATCGACGCGGCGCACCGTCCACTGGCGGCCCGAGGGCATCGCGATCCGCCACGACACCAGGTTGTCGATGCAGGTGCCCCACAGGACGCAGTCCTTGCCGCCCGCGTTCTCCGCGATGTTGCCGCCGATGGTGCAGGCCCACGCGCTCGTCGGGTCGGTCGCGAACACGAGGCCGCGCTCGTCGGCGTGCTCCATGGCGCGCTCGGTGACGACCCCCGCCTCGAGCTCGACCACCTTGGCGGTCGCCTCGCGCCCGTCGCCGAGCCGGAAGGGCCGGTCCGCGATCCCGCGGATCCGGTTCAGCTTCTCGGTGTTCACGACCACGCAGCCGGGCCGCAGGGGGACGGCGCCGCCGGTGAGGCCGGTGCCGGCGCCGCGCGGGATCGCCTTGAGCCCGAGGCCGCCGATGGCGGCGAGGAGCGGCGCGACCTGCCGCTCGTCGTCGGGCATCACGACGGCGACGGGCAGGTGGAGGCGCCAGTCGGTCGCGTCGGTCGCGTGGGAGACGAGCGTGAACGGGTCGAAGAGGACGTTGTCCTTGCCGACCACCGCGCCGAGCACGCGCAGCATGCGGCCGCGCAGCTCGCCCGCGCCCTCGACGTCCGCGCGGAAGGCGACGAGCAGCTTCCGGCAGGCGCCGAGCACCTCCGTCACGCGCGGCTCGCCGTTCGCGTTCCGCCCGACGAGGCCGAGGTCCTTCTCGATGTTGCGGAAGAACCGGCGCCGGCGCGCCCCCGAGTCCACGAGCTCCTGGAAGAGGAACGCGTTCCGCCGATGGATGAGCAGCTCGCCGAAGAACCGCATCAGCAGGCGGGCGCTGCGCCCGGTGACGCGGAGGCTGCGGAGCTCCTCGAGCTTCGCCCACAGCTCCGGGCCGAGGAGCTGGGAGATCGCCGCCCGGTCGTCGGCGGACGTGTAGTTGAAGGGGATCTCCCGGACGGCGGGAGCGGGGGCGAGCGCGGCTTCGAGGATGGGGCGCTGCATGTGAAGCACCTCAAGGTAGCAGGTTTTCCGCCGCCCGTCGCCCCGTCCGAGTACCTCCGCGGTCACGCCGTCACGGCGCCTCGGGCTGAAGGGACCTGGATGCGCGAGGCCCGACACCTCGCGTGCCGGGTCCGGCTGCGAGCTCGGACGCTGATTCACCAGGCGGAGCGACGAGCCGTCGGCCGGAGGGGCACTTTCGCCGGAGCACTGCCCGCTCGCGGCCGGCTCCCTGCCTGCGGGGGTCTCCGGGCAACTCCCCCGCCGCGGCGCCCGCGCGTCCGCGGTGGGGCCCGTGGCGTCTCACGCGGAGTCCGAGCGCTGCCCGGGTTGCCGGCGGCTCCCTAAGATGAATGCCGGCTGCCGTCCGGGTCGGCCGATGGGGGGCGCACATGAGGGCTCTGAGCGCGATCGTGCTCGTCGCGGCGGTGAGCGGCTGCACCTCGGTGAAGGTGACGCAGCGGGACGGCTGCTGGGTGCGCCGGACGGAAAAGATCTTCGGCCAGGTCCGCGAGGACGTCGGCCCCTGCGCGCGGACCGCGTCCCCCTGGTCGGACGACCGCCTCACCCGCCTCGTGCAGGAGTGCGTCGCCCGCGAGGACTACCGCTGGCAGATGCGGGCGCTCGCCGCGTGGAGCCGCGGCGAGCCGATGCCGCATGACCGCGAGGCGAACGTGCTCGCCACGTGCGCGAGCGACGCGGCGCGCGCCGGGTTCGCCGAGAACGACGCGCTGAAGAGCAGGCTCGAGGCCGCGGACGAGCGGCTCTCCTTCGCGAAGGAGCGCCTCGCGGACGTGGCCGGCGATCGGGACGCGCTGCGCAAGCGCTCCGAGCTCGAGCACGACCGGATGTACGCGAGCCACGAGCAGCTCGCCGCGGCGCTCGGCGAGGCGGCGAAGAAGGCCTCCCCGCCGGCGACCGCGACCGCCACCGCCTCGAGCGACGGGCGTGCGCAGATGGACAGCAAGGAGCGTACGGAGCGCGCGAGCCCGGCGACCGCGCCCGTGGCGTTCGCGAACGCGACGCCCTGGCTCGCCGCCCCGGCCACGCCCGCCGAGCCCGCCGCCCTCGCGTGCGCGCCCGCTCCGTCGCAGCCGGCGACGACCGCGGCGAAGCGCAAGGCGACGTCGAAGAAGACGGTGATCGCGGCTAAGGTCCCGGAGTGCGTCCCCGCGGCCACGGCGGCCCCGGCGGCCCCGGCGGCGCAGCCGGCGGCTCCGACGATCGAGCCCGGCAGCGGCGTCGCCGCGCCGGCGCCGGGGCAGGTGGTGAAGGCGGCGGAGGAGAAGCCGGCGATCGCGCCGCCGCCGCGGACGGGGACGGCGAACGGGGAGTGAGCGCGCTTCGGCGCGCGCGTCATCATCGCGGGCGAACGAGGCCCCCGTGGTCTTCGCAGGGAGAGGCGCGGCTTGCGGTCCGGGCGTCTATCGTGGGAGCGCCGCCCTGAGCGCGTCGCCGCCCCCGGGAGCGGAGCTCGCCCCGAGCGTGGCGCTGCGGACGCCGCTGTTCACGTGCGCCCGTCCATTCGTGTATTCTGTATGCTGTGGACGGCGAGAGGGGCGCATTGGAACAAGTCATCGGAACGAAGCTCTCGGAGCAGCTCCGGGAGCGGATCGAGGAGCGGATCGTCGTCGGCGAGTACCCGCCGGGCGCGCGCCTCGACGAGATGGACCTCGCGAAGACCTTCGGCGTGTCGCGGACCCCCATCCGCGAGGCGCTCATCCAGCTCGCGTCGGCGGGGTTCGTGGAGATGCGTCCGCGGCGGGGCTCCGTCGTCGCGGAGATCCCTCCCGAGCGGCTGCGCGAGATGTTCGACGTCATGGCCGAGCTCGAGGCCGCCTGCGCGCGGCTCGCGGCGGGGCGCAGCAGCGACGAGGACCGGGCGGTGCTCCGCGCGACGCACGCGGCCTGCGAGCAGGCGATGCGCGCGAACGATCCCGACGCGTACTACCGGCTGAACGAGCAGTTCCACCTCGCGCTGTACGCCGCCTGCCACAACGGGTTCCTCACCGAGCAGGCGACGCTGCTGCACCGGCGGCTGCGCCCGTTCCGCCGCCTGCAGCTGCGCGTGCCCGGGCGGATGGAGTCGTCGTTCGCGGAGCACCAGCTCGTCGTCGAGGCGATCGGGCGAGGCGACGGGGAGCTCGCGGCGAAGCACGTCCGGGCCCACGTGGAGATCCAGGGCGCGCGCTTCGCGGACGTCGTCGCGAGCATGGCGGCCGCGGCCCGCAGCGCGGCGCGCAAGGTGCCAGGCTAGAGGGGTTCCAGGCGGCGCTCGCGCCGGGCGAGCGCGGCCGCCGCGGCGGCGCCGGCGTCCTCGACGGCGACCGCCCGCGCCTCGGGGAACGCCTCGGCGGCGAGCGTCGCGAGGGTGCGCCCCGGAGGCACCTCGAGGAAGAGCCGCACCCCGAGCTCGACGAGCACCGTCGTCGCGTCGTGCCAGCGCACGGGCTCCATCACGTTCCGGGCCAGGTCGTCCCGGATCCGCTCGCGGTCGCGGGTCGGGCGGGCGCGGCCGGAGGTGACGTACGGCACGCGCGCGTCGGAGAGCGCGACGTCGCGCAGCGCTGCGGCGAGTCGCGCAGCGACCGGCGCGAGCAGCGCGCAGTGCGACGGCACCGCGACCGCCATCCGCTCCGTCCGGCGCGCGCCCGCCACCCGGGCCCGGTCCAGCACCTCGTCCAGCGCCGCGTCGGCACCGGCGAGGACGATCTGCGCGGGCGCGTTCACGTTGGCGACGTGCAAAGGACCTCGGCCGGTCACCTCCGCGGCGAGCGCGGCGACGCGCCGCTCGGGCAGGCCGACGACCGCGGCGAGCCCGAAGCCGCGCGGGAACGCGCCCTCCATCAGCTCGGCGCGGAGGCGCACGGCGCGCACGGCCTCGGCGAGCGGCAGCGCCCCGGCGAGCACCGCCGCGGTGAACGTGCCGACGGACAGGCCCGCCACCGCGTCGGGCGCGCCGTCCTCCGCCGCGAGCACGCGGCCCGCCGCGACGCCGGCGACCACCGTGGTGAGCTGGACGGCGACCGTGGACTCGAGCGCGGCCGCGTCGTCGAGCGAGCGGACGTCCTGCCCGAGCGCCGCGCTCGCCTCGTCGAGCGTCGCCGTGACCGCCGGGTGGCGGGGAAGGCGATCCAGGAACCCCGGCGACTGCGCCCCCTGGCCCGGGCAGAGGAGGGCGATCCTCACGGGAGGCGCTCCGCGCCCGCGCCGGGCTGCCAGGGATCGGCGACGCGGCGCGGCCCGGCGGCGGTCCGGGCGACGACCGTCCTCGGCTCCGCCGCGAGCTCCGCGAGCGCCACGCCGCCCGCGGGCGTCTCGAGCTGCACGTCCACGCGGGCCGCCAGGCCGGCGAGCGCGGCGAGCAGGGCGCGCGCGCTCGCCGCGGGGACGCGCGCAGGGGCCCTCACGAGCACGTCGAGGTCGCTCGTCGCCGAGACGGACGGGACGCCGCTCGCGAGCTCGAACCCGACCGCGCCGACGGGTCCCCACCCGAGCCCCGTCGCCGCCAGGATCTCGAAGGCGGCGTCGAGCGCCGCGAGCGCGGGCAGGCGCGGGGGCCGCTCGCGCCAGCGCGCCGCGCGGGCGAGCTCCTCGGGCGTCACCCGGGCCGCGACGGCCTGGGGCGCGAGCCACGCCGCGAAGCGCTCGCGACGCTCCGCGCCGCGCACGCCCACGGGGATCGCGGTCCCGCGCGGAGCCGCGCGCCGGACGACGACGAGCGGCGCGAGGCGCAGTCGCGCCGGCGCCCACGGCGGCAGCGGGGGCTCGGGCTCGAGGGCGTCCGGGTTCGCGAGCACGAGGAGATCGTGCGGGAGCACCGACCCCGCGGGGCGCGCGGGGCCGGCTCGCCCGCCGGGCTCGGCGCGAGCGCTCATGCCTCCCACCTCGCGGACCTCGCGCCCCTCATGCACCCGACCACTGCTCCACGAGCCTGCGCCGCACCTCGATCGACGCGGCGCGCGTCTCCCGCGCCGCCTCGGAGGTGAGCCTGCAGCCGAGGTGGCGCGCCCCGGAGCGGGCGCTCGCGACGGCGGCGACGAGGGATCGCCGGACGCGCGCGGCGTCGTCGCCTGTCGGTGCGTCGGCGTTCACGCCGCCGACGAGCTCGTCGACGAGGCCGAGCCGCGCGAACGCACGGACGTCGTAGGCCATCGGCAGGATCTTCTCCCCGAGCGCCTCCACCTCCGCGACGGAGCGGCGCGTCACCCTCGCCGCCGAGCTCTTGCCCATGGCGTGCACGAGGACGCCCGGATCGTCCAGGGCCACGATCCGGTTCGCCTGGTACCCGTGCGCCAGGAACGCCCCCGACATGGCGGACCCGACGAGCAGCGCGACGACGGGGTGGCCCGAGAGCCTCGCCGTCGCGTAGGCGTCGACGGCGGCCGCGCAGGCGAGGTGGATCCCGAGCAGCTCCTCGCACCGTCCGTACGCCTGGCTCGTCACGTCCACGATCGCGACGAGCGGGCGGCGCCCGCCGTCGGCGTCGGCGGCGATCGCCCCCCGGACGTGGCGGGCGAGCGTCCACGCCTCTGCGAGGCCCACCTCGCCGCTCCGCGCGCGCGGGAAGCGGCTGCCCGGGTCCGGCACCACGGCGAGGAACCGCGCGCGCTCCTCGCCGAGCGGCGCGTCCACCACCCGCACCGACGCGGGGCCGCCCTGCATTGCGCCGTCCGCGCCGGTGAGCGCCGCGAGCCACGTCGCGCCGCGGCTCGCTCTTGAGCTCGATCCGCTCATGCGCCCTCCTCGTTTCCCCACGCCTGCCGGAGCGCCGCCGGCTCCGGCGGTCCGGCCGGGTCGATCGCCGCGAGGCGATCGAGGAAGAGCTCCACCTGCTCGGTGCGGTGCCGGGCCGGGCGCCCGCTCCGGAACGCGGCGCGGACCGCGGCGGCGATCGCCGTGACGTCGTCCTCGACGAGTGCGTCGGCGAGGCCCGTCGCGTGGCGCTGCTCGCCGCCCACGAGGCTCCAGACGAGCCGGCGGTCCGAGGCGTCGAGCTCGTCGAGCCCGGCCTCCTGCTCGATCACCTCGGGGCCGTTCATGCCGAGGCGCGCCTGGCGAGTCATGACGAGGTGGCTGCAGAGCGCCGCCGCGAGCGACATCCCGCCGAAGCACCCGACCATCCCCGCCACGACCCCGACCACCGGAACGCGAGGACGGAGGGCGACGATGGCCGCGTGGATCTCCGCGATGACCGCGAGCCCCAGGTTCGCCTCCTGCAGCCGCACGCCGCCCGTCTCGAGCAGGAGGACGGGGCGCGTCGGGACGCCGCGGGCGTGGTCCCGCGCCACGAGCTCCAGGGCGCAGGCGATCTTCGTGCCCGCGACCTCGCCGATGCTGCCGCCCTGGAACGCGCTCTCCACCGCCGCCACGACGGCCGGCTCGCCGTCGATCCGGCCCCGCGCGAGCACCACGCCGTCGTCCTCCTGGGGCACGACCCCCTGCCGCTCCAGCCACGGTGAGTGGAGCCGGTCGAAGGGCGAGAGCAGCTCGCGGAAACGCCCCGCGTCGAGCACGGCCCGCACGCGCTCGCGCGCGGTGAGCTCGATGAAGCTCTCGCGGGCGAGGGGTCGAGGTTCCGTCACGGGGGCGCTCATGGCGCGCTCTCCTCGATGGCCTGCTCGAGGCGGAGGAGCACCATCCCCGGGGTGGCGCCGAAGTCGTTCACCTCGATGGCGGCCGCGCCGTGGTAGCGCGAGAAGAGCCGGTCGAGGACGTTCCGCCAGACCTGGCCGTAGCCGTCCACGGTCGTGCGGATCCGGACGCGCGCCTCGCCGTCACCCGAGGGCTCGAGGAGCACCTCCAGGTCGCCCGAGCCGACGACGCCGACGTGCGCGCGGCGCCCGACGGGATCGCGGGCGGGGTAGCGGAACTCGAGGGTCTCCATGCATCACCTCCGCGGCGGCGCGAGCTCGGCGCCGACGCCATCGAGGAACAGGACCGCGGCGAGCAGATCGGCGCTCCCGCCGGGCGAGACGTTCAGGGCGAGGAGCTCGGCGTCGAGCGCGAGCAGCGCCGCCCGGCCGGCCGCGGTGCCGGGTCCGCCCGCCCGGAGCGCCGCCGCGGCGCCGCGCTGGGCGACGTGGAGCGCGCGCGGCCCGCCGCGGTGCAGCAGGCAGGTGTCGTCGAGCGTCGACATCACGGCGAGCAGCGCCTCGAGCCGCGCGTCGTCCTCGGCCGCGCCCCGCGCGCGCGCCCGGAGCAGGGCAGGGTGCCCGCACGAGACGACGTGCGGGAACCCCGAC
>NZ_JALCYX010000112.1:0-10174 GCF_022690695.1 Anaeromyxobacter sp. SG17 | reverse complement strand
CCACCGCGCCAGGCGGAGGGGCGACGGGCGCGCCGGCGCTCGCAGGGGCGGCCGGTGCGGGCGCCTGCTGCTGCACGGAGGCGGGCTGCGCGCTCGCAGGGGCGGGCGCAGGCGAGGGAGCGGGCACGGCCGCGACGGCCGGGACGCGCTCGAGCTGCTTGTTCGTGTACCAGACGACGCCGGCAGCGCCGGCCGCGACGAGGAGCGCCACGGCGGTCACGCCGACCCCGACCGCGCGCGAGATGCTGCGGCGGCTGCGCGCCTCCTCGGCGCCGCGCGCCACCGACGAGCGGCGCTCGATCTTCTTCTCCTCGGTCTTCTCGAGCCCCTTGATGGGGAGCGGGATCGCGCCGGTCGGATCCACCCCGCCGCCCTCCGGCAGCGCGTCGACGAGCGACTTCACGCCGCCGAGGGACCTCGGCTCGGCCTTCTGCGCCGGCGCGCCGCTCGAGGCGATCTCCTCGCTCGCGAGGGCGGCCAGGGCGGAGGCCGCCACCGGCTTCCAGGAGACGTCCGCCCCCGGCTGCGCGGCGAAGTCGCCGCGCGAGGCCTCCGGGCGCGGCTCGACGGGGCGGGACCCCCTCCCCTGCGGCACGGGCGCGAGCTGCGCCGCGAGCTCCGCGACGCTGGAGAGCGGCTGCCAGTCGCCCATCCCCGGACGCCACACGAGCGAGTCGGGGCCGACGTCGCCGCCCTCCCACTTGCGCTTCACCTCGGCGATCGGCAGCGGGCCGACCTGCGCCTGCCCGATCGCGACGTACCACTCGGTCGAGGGCGCCGGGGCCGCCGCGATGCGTGCGGCGTCCTCGTCGCCCATCGCCTGCGTGGCCGAGAGGTCGGGCGCGGGCTCGGGCTTGCGCGCGGGCGCGTCCCCGAAGGCGTTGTCGAACGCGTTGCCGAGCTCGACGTCGAGGCCGCCGCTGGGGATGGGGGCGGACGCGGCGGGCGCGACCGCGGGCTCCTCCGCGGGGCGGCGGACGTGGATGACGGTCCCGCACTTCTTGCAACGGACCTTCACCCCGGACGGCCCGACCTTCTCGTCCGAGATCATGTACTGCGCGCTGCAGCTGTCGCAGGTGAATTTCATGGGTAAGCCCGCGTCGATCCTAGGTTTGGGTAGCGTCCAGCGTCAAGGAGCGGGACCTCACGCCGGCACCACGCAAGACACCCCGAGCTTCTCCCGGAGCGTGCCGTACTCCTCGGAGACGCAGAACCCCGCGAGGTCGCGGAGGCGCGTCTCCTCCCTCAGCTTCGAAACCTGGGGCTTCTCGGCGACCACCGCCCGGCGGACCACGTCGAGGTCGCCCGCCACGAGCGTGGCCACCCGGTTCGAGGTCAGCTCCGCGCCGTCGAGATAGGCCCGGACGTCGCCCGGGTGCTGCAGGTCGCAGTAGCTCCGGGCGAGGAGCTTCAGGGTGTTCTTGGTGACGTTCTCCGGCAGCGTGCGCTCGAGCTCGCGCTTGAGCTTCTCGACGAGGTGCGGATCCGCCGTGACGACGAACCGGGAGCTCCCCACCGAGCAGGCCGCCTGGAAGACGAGGTCGAGCTGGTCGTGCGGCATGAGCCGGGCGAGCAGGAGCTCCGGGCGCGCGAACGCCATCGCCTTCGCGATCGCGAACCAGAGCTCCTTCTTGGGCCGCTCCCGGAACATGTCCTCCGAGGCCACGAGGCCCGCCGGCTCCGTGGGCACGAGCTGCAGCCGCTGCGGGACGTCGTCCTTGCGGAAGAGCCGCAGCCGCCCCTCGAAGCCGAGGGTGCGCTCCACGTACTTGAACATGTTCGCGAAGAAGAGCATCGAGCCGCGCACGTCGAGCTCGTCCTTCTTCGGCGTGATCCCGAGGTCCTTCTCGCGCTGGACGAACATCCCGCGGGCGTGCAGCGCGAGCAGCGTCATGATGTCGGCGAGCGGCCCCTTCACGCGCTCGTGGAGGAGGAGCGCCCAGAGCGCGTCGTCGAGCGGCCGGCTCGCCTGATCGCGCGCGAACTTCTTGAGGCGGCCGACCACCTGGACCTCGTCGCCGCTCGCGCCGCCCAGGAGGTGGACGCGCACCTGCGCCGCGCCGTAGGCGAGGTCGTACTGCTTGCGGGCGGCGTGGAGCGAGACGAGCGCGGAGGCCGCCTTCTGCGGCTTCGCCCCGAGCTTCACGAGCTGCCGGTAGGCGGCGATCGCGCCGGCCTCCTCGCCGGGCTTCTTCGCGGCGAGATCGGCATAGGCCTCGAGCGCGGCCGCGTCCTCCGTGTCCGAGCGCGCGACGACGCCGTACGCGGTGCGGGCGCCGTCCTCGTTGCGGAGCACGTCGCGGTAGAGATCGCCGAGCGTCCGCCACAGCGCGACGCGCGCCAGCGCGACGTCGGGCGTCTTCGGGAGCCGCTGGATCATCCGCACGTACGCCTGCTCGAGGTCGGTCCAGCGCTTCCCCTTCGTGAGGATCTCCTCGATCTTCGCGAACGCCTGGACGAGGCGCGGGTTCCGATCGAGCGCCTTCTCGAGCTCCGCGACCGCCGCGGTCTCGTCCTTCACCTCGTCCTGCAGGACGTCGGCGAGCGCGGCGTGCAGCCGCGCCGCGCGGACCGGATCCGCCTGGACCTCCGGGCGGGCGATGATCTGCGCGAGCACGTCGGCGGACTTCTGGCCCTGGCGCGTCTCGCGGTAGAGGCCGAGGAGCGCCTCGGTCACCGGGAGCGCGGTGGGATCGAGCTTCGAGGCGGCGAGGAACGCGTCGATCGCCTGGTAGGGATCTTTGAGCCGGTCGCGACAGGCCTCGCCGATGGCGACGAGGTTCGCGAGCTTGGCCGGGCCCTCGAGGAGGGGCAGCAGCCGCTGCCGCTGCTCCACCGCGCCCTCCACGTCGCCCATCGCCTCCAGGGCGGCGACGAGGCTCTTGCGCGACGGCTCGTGGTTCGCGTCGATCTCGAGCGCCTTCTTGTAGGCGTTCGCGGCGCGCTCGGTCTGCCCGAGCTTCCCGGCGATCTCGCCGATCTGCCAGTGCGTCTCGACGACCTCGAGATCGGTGAGCGCGTCGCGGTGGTGCACGATCACGGTCGTGAAGATCCGGAGCGCCTCCTCCCACTGCTGCTCGGCGACGAGCAGGTTCCCGAGCCCCTCGAGCGCGGGCAGGTAGGTCGAGTCGAGCTCGTAGGCCCGGCGGTAGCACGCGAGCGCCTTGTCGCGCTTGCCGAGCTTCTCGGCGACGTAGCCCTGGCGGTAGGACTGCCGGCAGAGCTCCTTCGGATCCCCCTCGAGCGCGAGCGCCTCGACCACCCCGTCGAGCACGCGCTCCGCGTCCGGCCAGCGCGCCTGCGCGACGTAGATGTCCGCGAGCGGCCGCGCCGCGTCGGGGAAGCCCGCGGTGCGCTTCAGCGCCTCCTCGTAGTAGCGCGCCGCCTGATCGCGGTCGTCGCGCTCCTCGTGGTAGATGCGGCCCGCCGACGCGTAGAGGCCGGTCTTCTCCGCAGCGTCCGGCGTGTAGCGGGCCTCCTCGAGGAGCATCTCCAGGAACCGGTCGCGATCCCGCTCGCGCTCGGCGATCCCCTTCAGCGCGCGGAGGGCGGGCAGGCAGCCCGGGTCGAGCTGCAGCGCGCGCGCGTACGCCTCCTTCGCGCCGGCCGCGTCCATGAGCATGTCCTCGTGGATGGCGCCGATGCGGACGTGGATCTCGACCGCGTCCCGGGCGCCGCCGGCGATGCGCGCCTCGCGGCGCAGCATGTCGAGGGCCAGGTTCCAGTTGCCGCTCCGCTCGTACAGCCGGCCGAGCGCGGAGACGGCCTCGCGCGAGTCCGGGTCGAGCTGCAGGGCGTGGTTGAAGATCGCCTCCGCGCGGTCGACGCGGGACATCTCCTTCCACCACACCTCGCCGATGGCGACCTCGAGCGCGACCTGCTCGCGCCGGTCGGTCACGAGCGACAGGTGGTGCTGCATGACGCTGATGAGCCGGTCCCAGAGCCCCTCGTCGCGGTAGAGCCGCTCGAGCCCCTTCACGGCGGCGAGGTTGCCGCCGTCCACGCGGAGGATGGCCTCCTCCTTCTCGATGGCGGCGCGCGGGTCGTGCAGCTTCTCCTCGTGGATCCCCGCGCTCTTCGCGAGGATCCGCACCCGCTCGCGCGGGTCCTCGGCCAGCGCGATCTGCCGCTCGTAGACCCGGTTCAGCTCGGCGAAGCGGTCGAGCTTCGTGTAGAGCCGCTCGAGGCCGGCGAGCGCGCCCGCGCTCCGGTCGTCGAGCCCGAGGACGGTCCGGTACGCCTCGACCGCCGCCTCGTCGTCGCCGATCTCGTTCTCGTAGAGCGCGGCGATCTGGAGCTGGAACGCGATCCGCTGCGCGTCGTCCGGCGCGAGGTCGCGCGCGCGGGAGAGCACGCCCGCGAGGTCCGCCCAGCGCTGCTCGCGCCGGTAGAGGCCGGAGAGCGCCTCGAGCGCGAGCGCGTCCGCGCCGTCCAGCTCGAGGACGCGCCGGAGCGCGCCCACCGCCTCGTCCACGTCGCCGAGCTCGCCGTCGTAGATCTTCGCGACCTCGAGCAGGGTCGCCTTCTTCTCCTCGAGCCCCGCCGCCGCCTCGAGCTTCTGCTCGAGGGTGATGACGAGGTCGCGCACGCGGCCGCGCCGCTTGAAGAGCTCGGTGAGCGCCTCGAGGGCCTCCGGGCTCGCCGGATCCGCCTCCAGCGCGCGGCGGAAGGCGGCCTCCGCGCCCTCCAGGTCGTCGAGCCGCTCGTCGCGCAGCTTGCCGAGCCGGAGCATGAGCCGCGCGCGCACGATCCCGCGCGCCTCCTCGGAGACCTGCTCGAGCACCCCGGCGAGCTCCTCGTGCGCCTCGGTCTCGTCGGCGAGCCGCTCCGCCGCCTCGAGCGCCTCGGCGTCGCCGGGCGCCTCCCCGAGCGCGCGGCACCAGGAGAGGAAGGCCATCTCCTTCTGGCCGAGCTTCTTCTCGTGGACGCCCGCGACCTCCTTCAGGAGCGCGACCTTCTCGGCGGGATCGACCACGTTGGGGGCGAAGACGTCGCAGGCCCGCGTGAACGCGCGCCAGTTGCCGGCCGCCTGGTGGATGGCGCGCAGCGCGTCGTAGGCGGTCCGGTTGGCCGGGTCGAGCTCGAGCACCTTGTCGAGCGCCGAGGCGGCGGCGTCCGGGCGACGCTGCTGCTTCCAGAGCTCGGCCACCGCCAGCCAGGCCGGGATCGCCTCGGCGGGCCCGCCCTGCGCGGCGAGGAGCGCCGCGCGGGCCTCCGCCGCCCGCACGCCCTCGGCGGCTGCGCCGGCCGCCCGGAACACCTCCTCGATCCGCACCAGCTCGTCGGCCCCGTGCGGCTCGATGTCGAACGCGAGCTTCGCCTGCTCGATGGCCTCGCGCTTGTTGCCGGCGCGGAGCAGCACCTCGGCGAGCTCGAGGCGCACGCGCTTCACGCCCGCCGCGTCCTCCTGCACCGGCACGAGGCGGCGGTAGACGCCTGCGAGCGCCTCCACGTCGCCCTGCGCCGCGTGGATGTCGCGCAGCGCCTCGAGCGCCCGGCGGTTCTTCGGATCCGAGTCGAGCACCGCCTTGTACGACTGGGTCGCCTGCGCGAGGTCGCCGAGGCGCGAGCCGAGGATCGCCCCGAGCTTGTCGTTCAGCCGGGCGATCTCCCGCCGGTCCACGGTGGCCTGCACGCGCAGGCGCAGGTGCTGGGCGAGGTCCTGCCAGCGCTCGAGCCGCTCGTAGAGGTCCTCGAGCGCGGCGAGCGCGCCGTCGTGGCGCGGCCGCGCGGCGAGGAGCTCCTTCCAGAGCGCGACCGACTCGTCGAGGTGGCCGAGGTCGGCCGCCAGCGCGGCCATCTTGGCGAGCACGCGCTCGCGCGCCGCGGCGTCGCCGGGCGCCACCCGCTGCGCGGCGAGGTTCCGGAAGAGGTCCTCGCGCCGGCCGGCCGCCTCGTAGAGCTCCTCGAGGGCGCGGAGCGAGGCGACGTGGCGCGGGTCGGCCGCGGCCGCGGCCTCGTAGGCCTCGGCGGCGCGGTCCGGCGCGGCGAGCCGCTCCTCGCACAGCTGGCCGAGCCGGAACAGGGTCTGCACCCGGTCCGCCCCCTGCGCGACGTGGGCGCGCTGCGCGAGCACGTCGGCGAGGTCCTCCCACTGCTCGAGCCGCTGGAAGAGCCGCTCGAGGGCGGGCAGCGCCTGCGCCGCGGAGCTCTCGTCGAGCGCGACCGCCTTCCGGTAGAAGCCCGCCGCGCGGGAGGGCTCGGCGAGCTTCTCCTCGTAGAGCGCGCCGAGCCGGAGGGCGACCTGGGCCGTCTCCACCGGCGGGAGCCGGTCGAGCTCGTCCTCGTAGATCGCCGCGAGCTCCTCGTCGTGCCCGCTCGTCTCGGCGAGCGCGTCCATGCGGGCGCGCAGCGCACCGTCGGCAGGGTCCTCGCGGAACGCCTTGCAGAGCGCCAGGAACGCGAGCTGCGGGTCGCCGAGCTGCCGCTCGCGGAGCTCCGCGAGCTGCACGTAGAGCGCCTTGCGCTCGAGCGGGTCCGGCCGCTCCGCGGCGCGCAGCTCGAGCACCGCGGCCTGCTTGGCGGAGTCGCCGCCGCGGCCGTACGCCCCCTCGAGGATGGTCGCCGCGCGCGCGTTCGCAGGATCCTTCTGGAGCATCCCCTCCAGCCGGGCGATCGCCTCCGGGTGATCCGGGCGGGCCGCGAGCACCTCCTCGTAGAGGGAGAGCGCGCCCTCCCGGTCCACGAGGCGCGTCTCCTTCAGCTCGGCGAGCCGCTGGCGCAGCGGCACGAGCGCCGCGTCGTCGCCGGCGGCGGCCGCGGCGTCGATCTCGCGCGCGAGCACCTCGCCGAGGTCCACCCAGCGCTCGGTCCGGACGCAGAGCCGGTCCATGCGCGCGAGCGCGTCCCGGTCGTGCGGGGCGACGTCCAGCAGCCGGCGCAGGCTCTGGATCGCGCCGGCGAGGTCGCCGAGCCGCTCGTCCTGCACGGCGGCGAGCTCGGCGAGGAGCGCGGCGAGGCCGTCGGGCGACTCCTCCTGCGCGATCGCGCGCCGCAGCGCCTGCGCCAGCGCCTCGGGCTCTCCCCCCTCGCGGAGGGCGGCGACGAGCCCCGCGGTCGCCTCCCGGTCGTCCGGCGCGAGGTCGAGCAGCCGCTGCCAGGCCTCTGCAGCGCGGCGCGGATCGTCGTTCGCGAGCCGCGCGATGCGCCGCTGGTACTCGGCGCGCGCGGCGGGGTCGAGCGCGCGATCGGCGTGCTCCTGGAGCAGCGCCCCGAGCTCGTCCTCGAGGCCGGCCGCCTCCGCGTGCCGCGCGGCGAGCTCGAGCGACTCGAGCGCGTCGGGGTCGGCGGCGAGGGCCCGGCTCGCGGCGAGGAACGCCATCTCCGAGTTCTTGAGCTGACCGCCGTACACGGCGGCGACCCGGCGCAGGAGCGCCGCGCGGGCGGCGGGCTCGGTCTGGTGGGCCGCGCGCGCCTCCAGCACCTCGATCACCTTCGCGTGCTCGCCCTCGGCCGCGAAGATCGGCTCGAGGAGCATCGCCGCCTCGACCGCGGCGGGCCCGCTCCCGCGGGCGAGGTCCTCGAGCGCGGCGAGCGCGGCGGGGTGGCGCGGCACCTTCTCGAGCACCGCGCGGTAGCAGTCGAGCGCGCCGTCCGCGTCCGAGAGCCGCTGGTGGCGGATCCGCCCGAGCCGGTAGCGCAGCTCGGCGGCCTCGGCGACCAGGTTCGGCTGCCGGTCGGCGACGGCGACCTCGCGCGAGAGCACGGTGGCGAGCTCGTCCCACTTCTCGGCGGCGCCGAGCAGCTTTCCGAGCAGGCGCAGGGCGTTCGGGTCCTCGGGATCGACCGACAGGATCTTCCGGTAAGCGGCGACCGCGCCGTCCCGGTCGGAGAGCTGCTCAGCCATGATCTTCGCCACCTCGAGCAGGAGTTCCTTGCGTGCGACCGCGGCCGGAGCGACGTCGGCGAGCCGCCCGAGCGTCCGCGCCAGCTCGCGGTGCGCGCCGAGCTTCCGGTAAACGCGCGCGAGCGCGCCCAGCACCTCGGCGCTCGGCGCGACCTCCGCGATCTTCTCGTACCAGCGCGCCGCGGCGTCGGGCCGGCCGAGCCGATCCGCGGAGATCACCGCGAGGCGCCGCTCGAGCTCGAGCGAGACCTGCGGGGAGAGCCCCGGCGTGCCGAGCGCGTCCTCGAACGCGCCGGCGAGCTCCTCCCAGGCGCCCGTCGCCGCGGCGAGCCGCTCGAGCTCGGCGCGGGCACCGGGCGCGTCCGCGCCCCGCCTCAACGCGCCCTGCAGCTCTCGCAGCTTCGCGCCGAAGGCGCGCCCGCGGTCCCCGAGCCGCTCCTGGAGCGCCGCGATCTCGGCGAGGAGCGGCACCCGCTCGGCGTCGTCCGACGTCTCGAGCCGCACCTCGAGGAGCGCCGCCAGCTTCCGCGCGTCGCCGGCTGCGCGGTGCACGTCCTCGAGCACGCGCGCCGCGTCGCCGCGCGCGTCCGGCCGCGCGAGGAGCCGCTCGAGCCCGGCGACCGCGCCCGGATCGCGCGGCCGCTCGGCGAGCACGTCGGCGTACGCCTCGATGGCGGGGCGCGCGTCGGCGCCGGCCTCCAGGGCCGCGGCGCGCTTCAGGAGCAGCGGCACCCGCCGCCCGGGATCCCCGGCGGCGCCGTGCGCGAGGGCGGCGACCACCTCGAGCCACTCCGCGTCGCCCCGCGGCAGGAGCCGCTCGAGCCCCTCCAGCGCCGCGACGTCCGCGGGCGCCTCGGCCCGGGCGGCGCGGTACGCCTCGAGCGCCGCGGCCGGATCCCCGAGCTCCTCGGCCACGCGCGCCGCGTGGAGCAGGTGCTCGGCGCGCTCGGGCCCCTCGGCGAGCGCCGCGCGCCGCCGGGCGAGCTCCAGGAGCTCGGACGCGGAGCGCGCCGCTGCGTAGAGCGCCTCGAGGGCCTCGAGCGCCTCCGCGTCGTCGGTGACGGACTCGAGCACCCCCCGCCACGCCTGGATCGCCGGGGCGCCGCCGCCGTGCTCGGTGCGCAGGCGCGCGGCCTTCCGGCGCAGGGCGAGCCCCTCGTCCGGAGCCTCCGACCGGGCGGCCTCCTCCCACACGTCGCACAGCGCGTCCTCGTTCCCCGTCGCGCGGGCGAGCCGCTCGAGGTCCTCCGCGACCCCCGCGCGCGCGCCGCCGCCCTCGGAGAAGGCGCGGCAGGCCGCCACGAAGGCCATCGCGGGCTCGCCGAGATCGCGCTCCATCACGGCGCGGATCTCGGCGAGGAGCCCGGCGCGCTCGGCGGGATCCTGGATCGCCGCGAGGCGCCCCTCGCGCGCAGCGATGCGCTGGGCGTGCTCGCCGGCCTGCGTGAGCGCGGCGTCCGCGAGGTCGAGCGCGTCCCGGCCGACCTCGCCCGGCGTCGCCGCGAGCGCGACGATCGCGTCGCGCGAGGCGATCCGGGCCGGATCGCGGCGGAGGAGCTCGCCGTGCAGCTCGAGCGCCCCCGCCGGATCGTCGAGGCGCGTGCGGCGGAGCTCGGCGAGGCGCGCGGCGGCCTCCGGATCGAAGCCGCGCGCGAGGCGCCGCTCCAGCGCGGCGGCGAGGTCCGCGGGCCGGTCGAGCCGCTCGTGCAGCCGCTCCAGCGCTGCGCCCGCCTCCGCGTCCTCGGGGGCGAGGGCGGCCACGCCGCTCCAGGCGGCCGCGGCGCGATCCGGGTCGCCGAGCTTGCCCTCGGCGACGGCGGCCTCCTCGCGCAGCGCGTCCTCCCGCGCCGCGGGGTCGGTGGCGCGGCGCGCGATCTCGGCGCAGACGTCGGCGAGCTCGCCCCACCGCTCGCGCGAGCGGTGCAGGCGGCGCAGGGCGGAGAGGGCCTCGCGATCGCCGGGCGCGGCGGCGAGGAGGCGGCTCCACCCCTCGGCGGCGCGGTCCGGGTCCTTGCGGCCGTCGGCGAGCTCCGCGCGCTCGCGGAAGATCGCGGCGCGCAGCTCCGGCGGCGCGCTCTCGCCGATCGCGTCGTACACGCGGGCGCACGCCTCCTGCTCCTGCGCCTCTGCGGCGAGGCGCCGGAGCTCGGCGCGGTGCGCGGCGTCTGCGGGCGCGGCGCGCACCGCCTCGGCCATCGCGAGGAACGCGAGCGAGACCTGGTGCAGCTCCTGGTCGTGGACCCGCGCGGCGGCGCGCCAGGCGGCGGCCCGGGCGGCGGGGTCGGCGGCGAAGCGCGCCTCGGCCTCGTGGGCGCGGGCGCGGCGGCG
>NZ_JALCYX010000111.1:0-10218 GCF_022690695.1 Anaeromyxobacter sp. SG17 | reverse complement strand
CGCGGCGCGCCGCCTGCCCCGGCCCGGGCCGAGGCGAGCGCGAGCCGGTAAGCGGCCCAGGCGGTCGCGCCGCCGGCCAGGACGAGCGCCGCGGCCCAGGGCAGCGCCGCCAGCACGCGGCCCGCGTAGAGCTCCCCGGCGCCGGCCTCCGCGAGCGCGGCGGGGTACGCGAGCCAGCGGAGCGCGCGGGCGCCGCGCAGCATGCGGAGCAGCGCGCCGGGATGGCCGGCGGTCCAGGCGAGGAGCACCCCCACGCCGACGTAGACCGCCGCGACCAGGATCTCCCGGGCGCGCCGCCCGCGGAGCAGCCGCGCGAGGAGCTCCTGGAGGAGCGCGACGAGCGCGACGGTGGCCACGACGAAGGCGGCGAGCACGACGGCGAGCAGCGCGAGCCAGGCGCCGGGACGCGCCACCGCGGCGCCGCCGAACGCGCCGACGAGGAGCAGGCACCAGAACGCCGCGAACGGATCGCCCGCCACCGACGCCGCGAGCCCGTGGCCGAACGCCTGCGCCGGCGAGATGGGGTAGACGAGGAAGCGGCGCAGGTCGAGCGCGTCGCGCTCCGAGATCGAGAGCGACACGACCGTCCAGGTCTGCCAGACGCCGAAGAAGAGGGCCGCGATCGGCACGGTCGCCTGCAGCCCCCGCCCCGCGCGCACCGCCTGGTACGTGCCGATCCCGGTGAGCGCCGCGAAGGCGAGCCCGGCCGGCACGGCGACGACGTAGAGCGCGACGCGCGCGACGACCTCCGGCACGCCGCCGGGGCGCCGCAGCCGGCGCAGGAGCAGGAGCCAGCGGAGCTCCGCGAGCGCGCGCAGGGTGCCGAGCGCGCCCGGCGGCGCGGGCGCGCGTCCCCCCTCCCCCGCGCTCACGCGCCCTCGCCGAGCCAGGAGAGGCCGCGCACCTCGCCGCGCTCGTCTCCGACGGTGCGGATGAACACCTCCTCGAGCGTGAGGGCGCCGCGGACCTCCGCGAGCGTGCCCTGCGCCGCGAGGCGGCCCTCCCGGATGATCCCCACGTGCGTGACGATCCGCTCCACCACCTCGAGCACGTGGCTCGTGAGGAAGATCGTCAGGGCGCGCCGGGCGACGAGGTCCTGGAGGAGGCGCCGGATCCCGCTCACGGCGACCGCGTCGATGCCCTCGAACGGCTCGTCGAGGAAGAGCAGCCGGGGCCCGTGGATGAGGGCGCAGCCGAGCGCGAGCTTCTTCCGCATCCCGTGGCTGTACTCGGAGACGAGCTTCCCGGCGTCGTCCGCGAGCTCGAGCGCGCCGAGGAGCTCGTCGGCGCGCCGTCCGGCCTCGCGGCGCTCGAGCCCGTAGAGCTGCCCGTGGATGCGGAGCTGCTCCGCGCCGGAGAGGCGCTCGAAGAGCGCGAGGCCGTCCGGCACGACGCCGACGCGACCCTTCACGGAGAGCGGATCGACGGCGAGGTCCGTCCCGAGCACGCGCGCCCGCCCGGAGGTGGGGGCGAGCAGGCCGGTGAGCATCTTGATGGTCGTGCTCTTCCCCGCGCCGTTCGGACCGAGGAACCCGTAGAACGCGCCCTCCGGCACGGCGAGCGCGAGCCCCTCCACGGCGGCCCGCCCGTGGAACAGGCGCGTGAGCCCCTCCGTCTCGATCGCGAGCGTCGTCACGGGGCTGTTCTACCGCGGGCCGGGGAGGCGTGCCGGCGAGCCACCCACGATGGCACGCGGCCCCGGCGGGCGGCGCGACGCAGGCGACACGGCGGGTGAAGCGGGATCACTGGAGCGCGGCGGAGACCGCGTCGTCCTCGAAGTAGAGGAACCGCACGCCCATGCCGCGAAGCGCGAGCGGGCCGCGGTCGGCGGCGGGCGTCCGGCCGATGAGGTGGCAGACGTAGCGGACCTCCGCCACGGCGGTCATCTCGCCCGACTCGGCGGGGAACGTGACGCGGACCTGGGAGCCGATGGGGTGCGGGACGCGGGTCTCGACGAACATGCCGCCCTCGGAGATGTTCCGGGCGATCCCGAGCCCCATCCCGCGCTCGCCCTCGAGGTAGACGCGGAAGACCTTGTCGAGGCGCGGCGTCGCGCGACGTTCCACCGGCGCCGTCGTCCGCCCGTCCTTGCGGCTGTTCAGCATGTCGTCCGCCTCCTGCCTGAGACCGCAGGCTAGGGCGGTGTGCGAATGTGGTCAAAAAAGCGACCTGCGCCTTCATGGGCGCTCCTGCCGCACGCCGAAGGATTAACTTTCCTACAGGCCGGAGGGCGCCACGCTAGACTCGAGGCACCCGCCCGGGCGACCTGCCCGATTCGAACGGACTCCATCACATGCGTCTTCTCTGGGTCGCGGTACTGCTCCTCGCCTCCACCCCTGCTGCCGTCCGAGCGGGCGAGCGCTTCGACGCCGTCGCGACGAGCGCGGAGCGCCTCGACGCGCTCGAGCCCTTCCTCGCGCGCTACGTCGGCCACTGCACCGACATCTACACGCGCGCGGCCTGCGAGGCGAACGTGCTCGCGGCGCGCCGGTCCGTCGCCGGCAAGACGTTCACCGTTCGTGTCACCGACGCGGCGACGCTGGTCCGCGCCGAGCTGCAGGGCGACGGCTTCGTGCTGCTCGTGACGCCCTTCGTGGACGGCGGCGGGCTCGCCCTCACCCACGGCGCGCCGGCGCGGCAGGACGCCTCCGGCCACCCCCTCGTGAACCTCATCCCCATCCGCGGAAAGCTCCCGCCGGGCGTGATGGACATGGAGTTCCAGGGGCCGTTCCGCACCGGCGCCATCGAGCTCGAGATCGTCTTCAAGCCCGAGCGGACCTGGAAGCTGCCGCGGCGCGGCGAGGGCGGGCAGATGGAGGGCGTCGCCGCCCGCTTCGTGGCCATCCGCGTCATGGACGCGCGCACCGGCAACGAGATCGCCTCGCGCGTGCTGTAGCCGCCGCGCGAAAGCTGCTCCAGAGGGCCGCCCCGCCGACCGGGACGGCCCTCTGCTCTTCTGCGAGGCCGGGGCTACTGCCGTCCGCCGACCGGGACGGCCACGTAGACGAGGTCCTGGCCGCGGCGCACGCGCAGGAGCGCGACCTCGCCGTCCTTCATCCTGGCGATCGCCTGCGCGACGTCCTGGACCGTCTTCACCGGCTTCCGGTTCAGCTCGACGATGATCATGCCGGGCTCGATGCCGGCGCGCGCGGCCGGACCGCTCGCCACCACGTCGCGGACCAGCACGCCGTCGCCCGGCTCGACCCCGAGCTGGCGCGCGATCTGCGGCGTCAGATCGCCGAGCGTCACGCCGAGCTTCGGGCTCTTGTCGCCCTTCGGCTCCTCCTCGCCCGTGTCGCCGCGCGCGATCGCCTCCTCGTCGTCCGGGCGCTGCGCGACGGCGAAGCTCACCTGCTTCTTCTGCCCGCCGCGGAGCACCGTGAGGTCCACCTTGCTGCCTGGCGCGACCAGGGCGACGGTGCGCGTGAGATCGCTGCCCGAGGCCACCGGCTTCCCGTTCACCGCGACGATGACGTCGCCCGGCTGGACGCCGGCCTTGGCGGCGGGGCCGCGCGGCACGACGGCCTGCACGAGCGCGCCCTTCTGATCGGGCGGCAGCCCGAAGCCCTGCGCGAGGTCGCGGCTCAGGTCCGTGATCGACACGCCCGCGTAGCCGCGCGTCACCTTCCCCTTCTCGCGGAGCTGCGGGAGGATCGACTTCGCGAGGTTGATCGGGACGGCGAAGCCGACGCCCGAGCCGAGCTGCGGCGACACGATGGCCGTGTTGATGCCGACCACCTCGCCCTTGAGGTTGAAGAGCGGGCCGCCCGAGTTGCCGGAGTTGATGGCGGCGTCGGTCTGGAGGAAGTCGTCGTACGTGCCGGTGGGGTTCACCTCGCGGCCGCGGTGCTTCGCCGAGATGATGCCGAGCGTGGCGGTGTTGCGCAGGCCGAAGGGGCTGCCGAGCGCGAGCACGAAGTCGCCCTGCCGGATCGCGTCGGAGTCGCCGAGCACGACCGTGGGGAGGTTCTTCGGCGGGTTCACGAGCTTGATGAGCGCCACGTCGGTGGCCGGGTCCCGCCCGACCGTCTCGGCCTTGAACTCGCCGCCGTCGGTCAGCCGGACGAGGATGTCCGTGGCGTCCTGGACGACGTGGTTGTTCGTGAGGATGAAGCCCTCCGGGCTGATGAGGAAGCCCGAGCCGAGCGACGAGCCGCGGAACTCCTCGGGCATCTGCGGCGCGGGGCGACCGCCGAAGAACCTGTCGAAGAAGTCCTGGAACTCCTGGTCGTCGCCGCCGCCCTGCCCGGGCGCGCCGCCGCGGCCGCCCGGGGCCTGCCCGCGGCCGTGCGGCGACTGAGGCATCCCGCGGACGGGCGGGTGCTTCATGACGGTGGTGGTCGAGATGTTCACGACCGCGCCCTGCACCTTCTCGATGAGCGGCGCCACCGAGCCCTGCGAAGGAACGGCGATCTGCGCCTGCTGCTGCGCGGACTGCTGTGGGGACTGCTGCGCGGCGTCGACGTACAGCGGCGCCCCCCCACCGGCCGGTGCCGCTGCGGAACGCTGGGGCTCGGTCGCGGCGCGGCCATCCTGCGAGCACGCGAGCAGGGCCGCGATGAACGTGACGCTGAGGCTTCGACGGAAGATGCGGCGCATGCTGCACTCCTGGGAAAGTTGATCCGGCCGAAAGACGCCCGGCGTGGAGATCTATTCCCGCCACGCCGCGGCCGGAGCGGAACCGCGCGAGATGCTACGCCTGCGCGAGACGCCCCACCCGCACCCGCGCGGGGCGAAGGACGCGGTCGCCGATGCGATACCCCGGCCGGATCTCGTGCAGCACGACGCCGTCCTGCGCCGCGTCCGCCACGGGGATGACGTCGATGGCCTCGGCGACGTGGGGATCGAAGGGCTGGCCTTGCACGGGGATCTTCTGCGCGCCGAGCTCGGCGATCCGCTTGTGCAGCGAGACCAGCGAGATGCGCACGCCCTCCGCGAGGTTCCGCAGGGCGTCCCCCTGCACCTCGCCGGCGCTCACCGCCGCCAGCGCTCGCTCGAGATCGTCGGCCGCCTCGAGGAGCGCCTGCACCACGTTGGCGCGCTCGGCCTCCAGGAGGCGCGTGCGCTCGCGCTCGAGGCGCTGCCGGAAGGCCTTGTTGTCCTCGACGAGCGACGCGTACGCGCGCGACAGCTCGTCGATCCGGGTCTGCTGGGCGGCGAGCTGCGCGTCGCGCGGGTCCGCGCCGGCCTCCGCCTCCGGAGCCGCCTGCGCGCCCCCGGTCCCCTCGGACCCGCCCTCCTCCACCGGCGCGCCGTCGCTGCGGAACCGCCGCCTGTCGACGACCTTCACCTGCGGCTCGCCACCCTCCGCGCCGGGCGCACCGCGACGTTCATCGGACATGCCTTGTCGTGACCTCCGGCCGCGAACGTAACCACACGTCCAGGGCTGTCAAACGCGTAGAGCCCCGCCTGCGCGCGGACGCGCCGGGGGCTCGTTCGATCGGGACGGCGCGCCGTTCGGCGCGGGCTCAGGGCGGCGGCGGGTCTCCGGGCAGCTCGTCGAGGGCCTCGCCACGCGCGTCGCGGATCTCCACGCCCGCGGCGCGCAGGCTGTAGAACAGCAACCAGCGCTCCGCCGGGGACAGGCTGCCGTGGGGGAGCGCCCGATCGATCTCCTGGAGCGACAGGTGTCCCCGCCGGATGCCGGTCTGGAAGAGGACCTTGCGCGCCTCGTGGCTCTCGGACGCGTGCTTCACTCTCCGTCCCCGGGTGCCGTGCGAGCCACCGCCTGCGGCCCCTGCCAGGAGTCGCGGTGCTCCTCCGCCATCGCCACCGGCCGCGAGGGGTTCTCGGGCGGCGCCTCCGCGTGGCCGGGGCCGTGGATGGTGCCGGGCCGGGAGACCTTCGGGCCCCACAGCCGCGTCATCTCCTCCTCCTCGACCACCTCCGCCGTGAGGAGCCGCGCGGCCATGGCGTCGAGCTTCTCGCGGTGGTGGCGGATCGCCTCCTGCGCGCGCCCGTGCGCCTCCACGACGAGGGACTGCACCTCGCGGTCCACCTCGAGCGCCGTCTGCTCCGAGTACGTACGCGGCTCGAACCCCTTGCCGAGGAAGGACGGCGCGCGCTCCTCGTTGAGCGCGATCGGCCCGAGCGATGGGCTCATGCCGTAGTCCTTGACCATCATGCGGGCGAGCCCGGTCGCCTGCTGGAGGTCGTTGGAGGCGCCGGTGGACGGCTCGCCGAACACCTCCTCCTCCGCGACGCGGCCGCCCATGAGCCCCGCCATGCGGTCTCGCAGCTCGGACAGCGTGAGGAGGTAGCGATCCTCGATCGGCAGCTGGAGCGTGTACCCGAGCGCGCCGAGGCCGCGCGGGATGATGGAGACCTTCGTGACCCGGTCCGCGTAGGGCAGCATCCAGGAGACGAGCGCGTGCCCGGCCTCGTGGAACGCGACGATCTCCTTCTCGCGCTCGTTGATGCGCCGGCTCTTCTTCTCGAGCCCGGCGACGACGCGCTCGATCGCCTCCTCGAACTCCGAGCGCGTGACCGCGCTCTTGTTGCGCCGCGCGGCGAGGAGCGCCGCCTCGTTCACGACGTTCGCGAGGTCGGCGCCCGCGAAGCCCGGCGTCCGCGCCGCGACCGAGCGGAGGTCCACGTCGGCGCCGAGCTTCACGTTCTTCGCGTGGATCTGGAGGATCTTCTCGCGGCCGCGCTTGTCCGGGCGATCCACGAGGACCTGCCGGTCGAAGCGGCCCGGCCGCATCAGCGCCGGGTCGAGGATCTCGGGCCGGTTCGTCGCGCCCATGATGATGAGCCCGGCGCGGGCGTCGAACCCGTCCATCTCCGCGAGGAGCTGGTTCAGCGTCTGCTCGCGCTCGTCGTGGCCGCCGACGACGCCCGAGTTGCGCGACTTGCCGAGCGCGTCGAGCTCGTCGATGAAAACGATGCACGGCGCCTTCTGCGTCGCCTGCGCGAAGAGGTCGCGCACGCGCGCGGCGCCGACGCCCACGAACATCTCGACGAACTCGGAGCCCGAGAGCGAGAAGAACGGCACGCCCGCCTCGCCCGCGGTGGCGCGCGCGAGGAGCGTCTTGCCGGTCCCCGGGGGTCCGACGAGCAGCACGCCCTTCGGGATCCGGCCGCCGAGCCGCCGGTACTTCTCCGGCGTCTTCAGGAACTCGACGATCTCCTGGAGCTCCTCGACCGCCTCGTCGATGCCGGCCACGTCCTGGAAGGTGATGCCGGTGTCCGGCTCCATGTGGACGCGCGCGCGCGTCTTGCCGAACGCCATGACGCCCGGCGGCCCCTGGCCCATCTGCCCGGACATGCGCCGCATGATCCACGCCCAGAACAGGAGCCCGAGCGCGATGGGCGCGACCCAGACCCAGAACAGGTCTCCCATGCCGCCGCCGGCGACCGCGTCGTACGGCACGCCGGCCTTCTCGATGGCCGGGACGAGCTCGTCGTCGCCGCCGGGGATGCGCGTCGCGACGTACGGGAGCGCCTGACCACCCTTGTCGCTCTTGTCGCCGTCGGCGGCGCCGCCCTCCACCGGCTTCGGGATGCCGCGCACCCAGTCCGGCCCGATCACGACGCGCTCGAAGCTGCTCTGGCGCACCATGTCCTTGAACTGCGAGTACGGGATGCGCCGCACGCCGACGTCCTGGAACGCGCGGAAGAGGAACACCGCCAGCGCGATGAGCACGAGCCACGCCGCCGGCGAGGCGAGCGGCACGCGTGTCTGCGGTCCCTGGCGCGAGCCTCGCTCGCCCCGCTGTCCGTGTGGCTTCTTGTCGTCCGCTGGCACTGGGCCTCCCGCCCCCTTCGCAGGGAATCTGTGCATGTCGGGGGAGCGGGCAATCCGCCGCCTCACGATGGAGCGCACCGAACCGAGGTCGGGCGAGGGCAGCAGACCGGCAGGGTCTTGCCAGGCGGGCGCGTGGCCGAAAGACGGGCGCTTCCGCGGCGCGGGCTGGCGCGCCGCGCTACGATCCGGTGGACGCCCCTGGCGTCACAGCCCGAGCAGCTTCGCGATGGTCTTCTCGTCCGCCGCGGGGAACTCGTACTGATCGAGCTCGTCGGGGCGCACCCACCGGTGGGCGTGGACGCGCAGGTTCTGGATGGGCCCGCTCACGAGCCGGCAGCGGTAGACGCAGAAGTCGATGTCGTAGCTCTCGTACGCGTGCTCGACGTGGATCACGCGATCGCCGACCTCGACGCCGATCGCCATCTCCTCGCGCAGCTCGCGCGCGAGCGCCGCGGGGTCCGTCTCCCCCGCCTCGACGCGTCCGCCGGGAAACTCCCACAGGAGCGGCAACGACGCGCGGGGCGGGCGCTGGGTGATGAGGTACTTCCCGTCCTGCTCGATCATCGCCCCGACGACCCGGATCTTCCGGCGCATCGCTTGTGTCCCCGTTCGCCTCGAGGCCGTCGGACGGCGCTCGCCTGAACTCGTCGGAACGACGCGGCGGGCGCGACCGCCCGCTCCGGCAGGCGGCGCACCTCGCCGACCCTCATGAATTGTAGAATCGGCACACCATGGCGTCCATCCGGTTCCTCGGCGCGGCGGGTACGGTGACCGGCTCGCGCTTCCTCGTCGAGTCCGGCTCGGCGCGGGTCCTCGTCGACGCGGGCCTGTTCCAGGGGCAGAAGGAGCTGCGGCTCAGGAACCGCGCGCCCTGGCCGGTGCCGCCGGGCTCGATCGACGCGGTGGTCCTCACCCACGCGCACCTCGACCACACCGGGGCCTTGCCGCAGCTCGTCCGCGACGGCTTCCGCGGCCTCGCGCATTGCACGCCCGCGACGCGCGACCTCGCAGGCCTCCTGCTGCCCGACTCGGGCCGGCTGCAGGAGGAGGAGGCGCGCTACGCGAACCGAAAGGGTTACTCGAAGCACGCCCCGAATGCGGCGCCGCTCTACTCGGAGGCCGACGCGCTGGCCGCGCTCCCCGTCCTCTCGCCCCTCCGCTACGGAGAGCTGCGCGAGGTCGTCCCGGGCGTTCGCCTCCGCTTCCGCCGCGCGGGCCACATCCTCGGCAGCGCCCTCGCGGAGCTCGTCCTGGATGGCCCCCGGCCCCTGAGGCTCCTCTTCAGCGGCGATCTCGGCCGCTACGGCGCGCCGATCCTGCCCGACCCGGAGCCGGGCGCCGCCGCCGACGCGCTCGTCCTCGAGAGCACCTACGGCGGCAAGCGCCACCCGGAGGTCCCCGCCGCGGCGGCCCTGGCGGAGGAGATCCGGCGCTCCGTGCACGCGGGCGGGGCCATCGTGATTCCGGCCTTCGCGATCGGCCGCACCCAGGAGGTGCTGTTCACGCTCCGCGCGCTCGAGAAGCGCGGCGAGATCCCGGCCCTCCCCGTCTTCGTGGACTCGCCGATGGCGCTCGACGCGACGCCGTTCTTCCTCGCGCACCGCGACGATCACGACGACGAGATGACGAGGCTCATGGCGGCCGGCGAGGAGCCGCTCCGGCCGGCGAAGCTCACCTTCTGCCGGAGCCCCGATCAGTCGAAGGCGCTGAACGACGTGCAGGGCCCGTGCATCATCCTGTCCGCCTCGGGCATGGCGACCGGCGGGCGCGTGCTCCACCACCTCGCGCACCGGCTGCCCGATCCGCGGACCACCGTCCTGCTCGTCGGCTTCCAGGCGGCCGGGACGCGCGGCGCCACGCTCCAGAGCGGCGCGCAGACCGTCCGGATCCACGGCGAGGACGTGCCGGTGAGGGCGCGGGTGGCCACGATCAGCGGCTTCTCGGCGCACGCCGACGAGGCGGAGCTCTCGCGCTGGCTCGCGACGTTCCCCTCGATGCCGCGGCGGACCTTCCTCGTGCACGGGGAGGCCGCCGCGCTCGCCGCCTCGAAGGCGCGGATGGACGCGCTCGGCTGGCCGGCGCACGTGCCGCGCCACCTCGAGGAGGTCGCGCTGTGATCCCCGTCCCACCCCGGGGGACGCGCTGATGCTCGGCCCGCGGCTGCTCCTCGACGGTGCCCTGGGGACGGCGCTCATCGCGCGCGGGCTCCCTCCGGAGGCGCTCCCGGAGGAGTGGCTCCTCGCGCGTCCCGGGGTCGTCCGCGACGTCCACGCGGAGCACGCCGCGGCCGGGGCCGGTCTCCTCCTCACCTGCACCTTCAACCTGGCGGCGCCGAGGCTCGCCGCGCGCCTCGATCCCGTCCGCGTCGAGGCGCTCGCCGCGGCGGCGGTGCGGGTCGCGCGCGAGGCGGCTCCGCACGCGCGGGTCGCCGGCGCGCTCGGCCCGACGGGCCTCGCCGGCCCGGGACGATC
>NZ_JALCYX010000110.1:0-10629 GCF_022690695.1 Anaeromyxobacter sp. SG17 | reverse complement strand
CGTTGCCCGGATCGATCTCCAGCGCCTCCCGGTAGGCCGCGAGCGCCGCGCCCGGCCGGCCGCTGGCCTCCGCCGCCGCGCCCTCGTCGACGAGCCTCCCGCCACGCTGCGCGGCGGCGCGGCGGCGGGCCTCCGGGGCGAGGCGTACGGCGTCGGGGTGGCGCGGGTCGAGGCCGAGCGCGAGCTGCAGGTCGGCCGCGGCCTGCGCGAGGCGGCCCTCCGCGAGCGCCTCCTTCCCCCGCGCGACGAGCTCGCCCACGCGCGACGCGCGACCGACGATGGGGTTCTGGCGGACGAGCCGGGCCCGGCGCTCTGCCGCGCGACGCTCGTCCTCGAGGCGCCGAGCCTCGAGCTTCGCGCGCGCCTCGGGCGGCGCCGTCTCCCGGGCGTAGGCGGCGCGGCGGTCCTCGTCCGCGAGCACGTCCCGCGCCTCGGTGACCCTGCGGAACACCCGCTCCAGCCGTTCCCGGTAGCTCCCGAGCCGGCGCCCTGCGTAGCGGTCGGGGTGGAAGACTTTCACCTGTTCGAGGTAGGCAGCGCGGGCCGCCTCCACCGAGGCGTTCCACGGCAGGCCCAGCGCCTCCCAGTGGGTCCAGCCGTCCGCGTGGGCTGCGGCGAACAGGACGTCCTTCCGACGGTCGAGCTCGAGCTCGACGTCCTCGGCGAGGTCCGCGGGTGCGAACCGGAACCCTCTGAATTTGTCGCTGTTCAAGCCAGATGACCCCCGCCACCCGCTGGCCAGGCGACATTACCGGCCGTCACGGGGAGGGTCAACGCGGCACACCACGGATGGTGCGCCACCCGAAAGGCCCGGTATGGCCGGACCCACCTCTAGCGGGGGGACAGCAGCAGCTCAAGCAGCGCCTTCTGGGCGTGGAGCCGGTTCTCGGCCTCGTCGAACACCGCCGACTGCGGCCCTTCGAGCACACCGTCGGAGATCTCCTCGCCACGGTGGGCCGGGAGGCAGTGCAGGACGATCGCCTCCGGACGCGCCTTCTGCATGAGCGCTTCGTCGACGATGAACCCCGCGAACCGGCGCTGGCGCTCGGCCGCCTCGCCCTCCTGGCCCATGCTCGCCCAGACGTCGGTGTTCACGACGTGGGCGCCGTCCACGGCCTCCGCCGGCGAGCGCACGACCCGCGCGTGGGCGCCGGCGCGGGCGAGGAGCTTCGCATCGGGATCGTAGCCCTCGGGGCACGCGATGCGCAGGTCGAAGCCGAGCAGGACGCAGGCCTCGAGCCAGCTGTTCGCCATGTTGTTGCCGTCGCCGATCCAGGCCACCGACAGCCCGCCCTTCGAGAGCGCGTCCGCGCCGAAGCGCTCGGTCACGGTGAGCAGGTCGGCGAGGAGCTGGCAGGGGTGCGACGAGTCGGTGAGGGCGTTCACCACCGGGACCGAGGCGTAGCGCGACATCTCCTCGATCTTCTCGTGCTCGAAGGTGCGGACGACGAGGCAGTCGAGGTAGCGAGAGAGGACGCGCGCGGTGTCGCGGATGGGCTCGCCGCGCCCGAGCTGCGTGTCCCGCGGCGACAGCATCATGGCGTCGCCGCCGAGCTGGTAGGCGGCCACGGCGAACGAGACGCGCGTCCGCGTCGACGCCTTCTCGAACACGAGGCCGATGGTCGCGTGCTCGAGGGGCCTTGGCCCCCGCTTGCCGAGGAGCTTCCACTCCGCGGCGCGCTCCACGAGCTCGAGGAGCTCGGAGCGGTCGAGATCGGTGAGGCGGAGGAAGTCGCGCTTCGTGCCGGTCGGGCGTGCCATGGGGGGATCTCCGCTGGATCAGGACTTCGCGGGCGCCGCCGCGAGGGCGGCGGCGAGCCGCTCGACGGCGAGGTCCGCCTCGGCCGCCGTGAGGTTGAGGGGAGGAGCGAGGCGCAGCACGTCCTCGCCGATGGCGTTGACGAGCAGGCCGCGGGCGCGGGCGCCCTTCATCACCTCGGCCGCCGAGACGCCCTTCACCACCAGCGCGAGCAGCATGCCCCGGCCGCGCACCGAGGCCACCCGGCCGCCGGCGGCGAGCCGCTCGAGCCCCGCCCGCAGCCGCGCGCCCACCTCCCGCGACCGCTCGAGCACGCCGCCCGCGAGCTCCGCGAGCACCGCGAGCGCCACCGCGCAGCCGAGCGGATTGCCACCGTAGGTGCTGCCGTGGCTGCCGGGCGTGAGGTGCTGGCCGACCTCCTCCGACGCGAGGAGCGCGCCGATGGGGAAGCCGCCGCCGAGCGACTTCGCGCTCGACATGAGGTCGGGGACGACGCCCGCCCACTCGTGCGCCCACAGCTTCCCGGTCCGGCCCATGCCGGTCTGGACCTCGTCGAGGCAGAGCAGCACGCCGCGCTGCCGCGTGAGCTCGCGCGCCGCCTGCAGGTACCCCTCGGGCGCGGGGATCACCCCCGACTCACCCATGATCGGCTCCACGATGAAGGCCGCCGCCGTGCCGTCGAGCGCGGCCTCGAGCGCGGCGACGTCGCCGAACTTCACGTGGCGTACGCCGGGGACGAGGGGCTCGAAGCCCTGGCGGTACTTCTCCTGCCCGCCCACGGTGACGGTGAAGAGCGAGCGTCCGTGGAAGGAGTCGTCGCACGAGACGATCACGTTGCGCTCGGGGTGGCCGAGGTCGTGGTGGTACTTGCGGGCGAGCTTCAGCATCGCCTCGTTGGCCTCGGCGCCGCTGTTGCAGAAGAAGGCGCGGCTGGCCCACGGGGTCACCTTCAGCAGCGCCTCCGCGAGCTCCACCTGGCGCGGGATGAAGTAGTGGTTGGAGACGTGCCACACCGTGCGGGCCTGCTCCTCGAGCGCCTTCACGAGCGCGGGGTGGCAGTGCCCGAGCACGTTGACCGCCACGCCGCCCAGGAAGTCGAGGTACTCGTTCCCGTCGGCGTCCCAGACCCGGACGCCCTCGCCGCGCGCGATCGCCACCGGCTGTTGCCGGTAGTTGGGGGTGAGCACCTTCTGCGCGCGCTTTGCGACGGCCTCGTTGTTGCCGGTCATCTAGCGCTTATAGCAGCGGCGGGGCGGGTGTTCTAGAGCGGCGCGGGCCCCGCGGGTCAGCGCTTGCCGGCGGGGCGCGGCGGCCACGTCGGCGCGCGGACGCGCTCCTCTCGTACGGTCGCGTTGTACGCGCCGGACGGCCCCAGGTGACGCGACAGGTCGAAGTCCGGCCGCGGCTTCGCGTTCACGAACGCCGCGAGGTCGACCGCCTCGCCGTCCTGGAGGTTCGGCTCGTCCGGCGGCATCGTCACCTTGAGGAACCCCGCCAGCTTCGTCGCGTCCGCGAGCCCCGCCCCCGCGTTGTACGAACGCGGGCCCCAGACCGGCGGGTCGCCCTGGCCGTCCTCGCCGTGGCACGCGGCGCAGCGCTCCGCGTACAGCGCGGCGACGCGCGCCGTGTCGACCTTGGCCGGATCCACGGACAGCTTCGGGAAGCTGCGCGGCCCGAGCGGCGCCTTGGGGTTCTGCGCGATCCGCTCGCCGGTCGAGAGCCACGTGAGGTACGCGGTGATGGCGACGGCGGGTGCGCCGCCGTTCGGCGGCCGCTGCCCGTTCATGCTGGCATGAAGCAGTTGAGGACCCGATCCTCGAGCGTGATGACCGCCTTCTCCCGCGGGGACCACGCCGGATAGGCCGCCGCGACGCCGACGAGGGTCGCGCCGCCGGCCTGCGCTCCGGCCTGCGGGTGACAGGACGCGCAGCTCAGCGCGTTCTTCACGTACCGACGCGTGAGCGGGTGCGTCCCGGTCCGCTCGAAGAGCTCCTTCCCGAGCCGGATCGTGTCCCCGAGCGGCCCCTCCGGCAGCTCGCGCGCGGCGGGCGCCTCTTCCGCGCCGCGCGCCGCCGCGGGCGCGATCCCCGCGGCGGCGAGGACGAGCGCGAGCGGGGCCAGGCGGCGGGAGAGCATGGTGACCTCCGGAGCCACCGTCGGTCCGTGGCTCGCCCGCGGCAAGCGGGCACGTGGGGCGGTGAGCGATCGGCCGCCCGGAGGGGTGGACGGCGGGCCGCCGCTACAGGATGTACCGGGCGAGATCCTCGTCCTGGGCGATGCCCTCGAGCCGCTCCCGCACGTACGCGGCGTCGATGACGATCCGCTGGCCGCGCAGGTCCGGCGCGTCGAAGGAGATGCCGTCGAGCAGCCGCTCCATCACCGTGTGCAGCCGGCGCGCGCCGATGTTCTCCATCCGCTCGTTCACCTCCGCGGAGATGCGCGCGATCTCCTCGACGGCGTCGTCGCGGAACTGCACGTCCACGCCCTCGGTGGCGAGGAGGGCGGTGTACTGGCGGACGAGGGAGCTCCTCGGCTCCTTGAGGATGCGGACGAGGTCCTCCCGGCCGAGCGGCTCGAGCTCGACGCGGATGGGGAAGCGGCCCTGCAGCTCGGGGATGAGATCCGAGACCTTCGCCACGTGGAAGGCGCCGGCGGCGATGAAGAGCACGTGGTCGGTCTTCACGACCCCGTACTTGGTGTTGACGTTCGACCCCTCGACGATGGGCAGGAGGTCCCGCTGCACGCCGCCGCGCGACACGTCCGGCCCGTGCCCGGCGTCGCGCCCAGCGATCTTGTCGATCTCGTCGATGAAGATGATGCCGGCGTTCTGCGCGCGATCGAGCGCCTCGC
Source organism: Anaeromyxobacter sp. SG17 (assembly GCF_022690695.1). Classification (NCBI taxonomy): domain Bacteria; kingdom Pseudomonadati; phylum Myxococcota; class Myxococcia; order Myxococcales; family Anaeromyxobacteraceae; genus Anaeromyxobacter; species Anaeromyxobacter sp. SG17. The sequence goes on along the minus strand of NZ_JALCYX010000110.1, from coordinate 6,020 downwards.
GGACCACCCGGTCCATGTCGACCATCCGGGAGGCCTCCTCCTGCGTGAGGAGCTCGAGCGCCTCCTTCACCTGCACCTTGCGCTTCCGCTTCTTCTGGCCCCCCCCGAGCATGCTCACGATGGGGTTGTTCCCGAGCTGGCTCATCATGTCCTGGAGGCCCTGGGCCATGTCCTCCATGCCGGGCGCCATGAACGGCATCGGCGGCGGCTTCTCGGTGAGCTCCACCTCGACGAGCTCGTCGTCGAGCGTGCCGGCGCGGAGCTGCGCGCGCGCCCGCTCGCGGCCGCCGGCCGCCGGCGGCGCCTCCCCCTCGCCCTCCCCGCGCACGCGCGACACCGCGCTGCGGAACCCGAGCCCGAACCCGCCGCCGTACCCGAGCGCGTCGAGGACCTTCTCCTCCGCCGCCTCGCGCGCCCGCTCGCGGAGCTTCTCGACCTCCTCCTCCTTCACGAGCTTCACCGCGGCCTCCACGAGGTCGCGCACCATGGCGTCGACGTCGCGCCCCACGTAGCCGACCTCGGTGAACTTCGAGGCCTCGACCTTCACGAACGGCGCCCCGGCGAGCCGCGCGAGGCGCCGCGCGATCTCGGTCTTCCCCACCCCGGTCGGCCCGATCATCACGATGTTCTTGGGCAGGATCTCGTCCTTGAGCTCCGGCCCGACCTTCTGGCGGCGCCAGCGGTTGCGGAGGGCGTTCGCCACCGCGCGCTTCGCGTTGCCCTGCCCGACCACGTGGCGGTCCAGCTCGGCGACGATCTCCTTCGGCGACAGATCCTGGGGCTTCACGGCCTAGAGCTCCTCGAGCGTGAGGTTCGCGTTCGTGTAGATGCAGATCTCCGCGGCGAGCTTCATCGACTCCTCCGCGATCTGCCGCGCCGGCAGGGGCGAGTGGGCGAGGAGGGCGCGCGCGGCCGCGACGGCGTACGGACCGCCCGAGCCGATGGCGACGACCGCTCCGCCCGGGACGGGATCGGGCTCAATGACGTCCCCCGCGCCGGACAGGACGAGGACGTGCTCGCGATCCGCGACGACGAGCATGGCCTCGAGGCGCCGGAGGAGCCGGTCCGTGCGCCACTGCTTCGCGAGCTCGACGGCCGCGCGGGGCAAGGAGCGCGCGTGCTCCTTGAGCTTCTTCTCGAACAGCTCGAAGAGCTGGAACGCGTCGGCGGTCGCGCCCGCAAAGCCCGCGAGGACCGAGCCCTCGGCGAGCCGGCGGACCTTCCGCGCGGTGGACTTCATGACCGTCTTGTCGAGCGTGACCTGCCCGTCGCTCGCCATGACGACCTTGCCGTCGCGGCGGACGCAGAGGACGGTGGTGCCGTGGAAGGGGCGCATCGCCCGTAGGTAGCGCCGGACGGGCGCCCGGGCAACGGCGGAGATCGCCGCGGGACGCGGCGGCCGGAGCGCGAGGGTCAGCTCCGCTCGCGCTTCGCGCGCGGATGGGCGGAGTCGTAGACGGCGGCGAGGCGCTTCCAGTCCACGTGGGTGTAGCGCTGCGTCGTCGAGAGCGAGGCGTGCCCGAGGAGCTCCTGGATCCCGCGCAGGTCGGCGCCGTTGCCGAGCAGGTGCGTCGCGAAGCAGTGGCGCAGCACGTGCGGGTGCACGTGGCGAGGCAGCCCGGTCGCGATCACCGCCCGGTCGAGCCGCCGCGCGACCGAGCGTGGGCTGAGCCGTCCGCCGCGGTAGTTGAGGAAGAGCGCCTCGCGCGCGCCGGCGTGGTCGCGCCCCGCCGCGAGGACCGGCCGCGCCTCGTCGAGGTAGCGGCCGATCGCCTCGGCCGCCGTCACGCCGAACGGGACGATCCGCTCCTTGCTGCGCTTGCCGAGGACCCGCACGAGCCGGCCGCCGAGATCGAGCGAGCCGCGGTCGAGCCCGGTGAGCTCCGAGACGCGCAGCCCGCTCGCGTAGAGCAGCTCGAGGAACGCGCGGTCGCGCAGTTCCAGGGGCGCGGCGAGCGCGGGGGACTCCACGAGCGCGGCGACCTCCTCCTCGGGCAGGACCTCGGGCAGCCGCTTCGGGCGCCTGGGACCGGAGACCGAGCGCGCCGGGTTCGCCTGGGCGAGCCCCTCGCGCACGAGGAACCGGTAGAGCGTCCGGATCGCGGAGAGCTTGCGCCCGAGGCTCGTCGCGCCGGCGTCCGCCGCCGCGCGCGAGAGGAAGGCGCGCACGATCGCGGGCGAGGACGGCACGACCCCCTGCCCTGCGCTCGCGAGGTACGCAGCGTACTGGGCGAGGTCGGTGAGGTACGCCTTCACCGTGTGCGGCGAGGCGCGTCGCTCCGTGCGGAGGTAGGCCGCGAAGCGCTGGATCTCGGGCGGGAGGGTCCCCTCGTCGACGGGCACGCTGCGATCGGTAGCACCGGGGTGGGCGGGAGGCGAATTCTGGGTCGAGGTCGAGGTCGAGGTCGCGCCGCCCCTCACCTCGGAAGGTCGGCCACGTACACCCCCGCCCGCTTCGGGTCCGCGACCGCGTAGGCGACGCCCCGCGAGTCGGGCCCGAGGAAGCGAGCGGTGCCGGGGAGCACGTGCGTGTCGATCGAGCGGAGCTTCCCGCCCTCCCAGAGCGCGACGTCGAGCGCGATCATGTCGGAGCGCTGCCAGGTGAGGAGGAGCCGCCCGGGGTCGCGCGGGTCGAACTCGAAGCTCTTCACCCCCTGCGCCACGGCCTCCGGCTTCTTCCCCCCGGCGATCCCGGCGGCCGGGACGCGCTCGAGGTCGCACGCCTCGCCGTTCCGCGTGCAGCGGGTGCGGTAGTAGAGCCAGCGCGCGTCGGGCGAGAAGGCGAAGCCGAACACGCCCTGGGCGACCCGCTCCGCCGGCGTCCCCTTCGGCGTGTCGAGGTGCGCGAGCGCGAGGTCGACCGAGTACCCGCCCCGGGTCGTGTGCTGCAGCATCGCGACGTGGGCGCCGTCCGCCGAGACCTCGAACTCGGAGACGTTCGCGCCGAAGGTCCGGGGCGACTGCCCCGGGCCGCCCGCGCCGAGGACGCCCGCGCGGACTCGCGGATCGTACTGCTCGAGCCAGGCGAGGCGCGGCGCGCGGGCCGCCCAGCGGAACTCGCCCACCTCGCGACCGCACAGGGCGCCCGGCTTGCCGAGGGGGCCGACGTGGAGCTCGCCCTGCTGCCCGGGCGCGATCCCCGCGACGTAGGCGAGCGCGGCGCCGTCCCGCGAGAACGCGAACGCGCCCGCCTGGCGCGCGACGCGCGCCGGCGCACCGCCCGTCGAGAGCATGAGGTCGTACCCGGTCGCCGTCTGGACGGTGAACGCGTAGGCCGCGCCGCCCGGCGCGAAGGCGTACTCGCCGGTGCGCTCCGCCACGCGGGCGGGAGGCTCGCTCGCGGCGCGAACGGCGAGCAGCGTCCCCCCCGCGCGGACGCCGCGGCGGGCGAGCGCGGTGGTCGCCCCGGCGCGCGGCGCGCCGTCCTTGGCGAGGAGCTCGAACGAGGAGAGGCCCTCGGCCCCGGGCAGCCACGCGGGGGGCTCGCCGGGGTTCACCCAGAGCAGACGCCCGCCCGCGATCGCCGCCACGCGCTCGCTCCCCGGCACGAACCCGGTGAACGTCACGCCGTCGGCGATCCTCGCCGGCTCGCCGCCGGCGCGGGCGACGTAGAGCGTGCCCGCGCCCGAGAGGTAGTCGTACTCGCCCAGCGCGGCGAGCACCGCGCCCTGGGGCGCCCACGCGAACCCGTGCGGGAGCGTGGTGACCGAGGGCGCCACCTTGCGGGCCTCGCCGCCGGCGGCCGCCACCACCCGCAGCGCGCAGCTCGCGGTCTGGGGCGGGAGGTACTGCCCCTTCACCTCGGCGCACCCGTCGAGGAACGCGAGCCAGGCGCCGTCGGCCGAGGCCTTCAGGGCGCGCACCTGCCCGCGCATCACCGCGCGGCCGAGCCCGTGCTTCTTGGCGGCGTCGTGCTCGCCGGTGCATCCCGCCGCGAGCGCGGCCGCGGCGGCGAGGGTCAGGGCCCGGAGGCTCCAGGGGTGGCGTCCGCAACGGGGTCGATCCACGGCGCGATCTCCTTTCGCGCCCGCTCGACGTGGGCCTCCTTCCGCGCGGCCTTGCCGCGGTGGCGCCCGGTGAGCGGGGGGAACAGCGCGAAGACGACGTTCGACGGCTGGTAATCGTACCCCGGCGGATGGGCCTCGCCGGTGAGATGTCGATGGAGCGCCCCGAGCGCGGTCGCCGGGGGAGGCGGGCGGAAGCCCCTTCCGGCGAGCCGGTCCAGGATCGCGCGCGCCGCGAGGTGCCCGCACGCGGCCGACTCCACGTAGCCCTCGACCCCGGTGATCTGGCCCGCGAAGAACAGGTGCGGCCGCTCCCGCGCGGAGAGGTCCGGCGCGAGGACGCGGGGCGCCTCGAGGAACGTGTTCCGGTGGATCTGGCCGAGGCGCACGAACTCGGCGTTCGCGAGGCCGGGCACGTGCTCGCGGAAGATGCGCCGCTGCTCCGGCCAGGTGAGGCGGGTCTGGAACCCCACGAGGTTGTACGCCGTCCCCTCCACGTCCTCGCGGCGGAGCTGCACCACCGCGTGCGGGCGCCGCCCGGTGCGGGGGTCCTCGAGGCCCACCGGCTTCATCGGCCCGAACGCGAGCACCTCCGCGCCCCGCTCGGCCATCACCTCGATCGGCAGGCAGCCCTCGAAGTAGCGCGGCTCCTCGAAGTCGTGCGCGGGCACCTTCTCGCCGGCGAGCAGCGCCGTGACGAAGGCGCGGTACTGCGCCTCGTCGAAGGGCAGGTTGAGGTAGTCGTCCCCGGCGCCCTTGCCGTACCGCGAGCGCGCGTACGCGATCGAACGGTCGATCGAGTCCGCCGCCACGATCGGCGCGATGGCGTCGTAGAAGTGGAGCCGGCCGCCCGCGAAGGCGGCGATGTCCGCGGCGAGCGCGTCGCCCGTGAGCGGCCCGGTCGCGACGAGCGCGAGCTGTGGCCCCTCGGGGAGGCGCAGCACCTCCTCCTCCCGAAGGTGCACGCGAGGGTGGGCGCGGAGCCGCGCGCCGACGAGCGCGCTGAACCGCTCGCGGTCCACGGCGAGCGCGTCCCCCGCCGGGACGCGGGTCGCGTCGGCGGCGGAGAGGACGAGGCTGCCGAGGCGGCGCAGCTCCTCGTGGAGCAGCCCCACCGCGTTGTGCGGGTTGTCGGAGCGGAGCGAGTTCGAGCAGACGAGCTCGGCGAGACCGCCCTGCGTGTGAGCGGGCGAGCGCCGGCCCGGCTTCATCTCGACGAGCTCCACCTCGGCGCCGCCCTCGGCGAGCCGCCACGCGGCCTCGCTCCCCGCGAGCCCGCCGCCGATCACCGTCACGTGCGCCTGTCCCATGACCACCCGTCGTCCCATCGCATGGCTGGCTCCCCGCCAGCCGGGCGCCTACCGATCTCTCGGAACCCCGACGACCTGGCCGCCTCGACCCGCGGTGCGCAGGTTTCGAGCCGGGCGCGCCCGGGGCCCGGGGGGCGGCGGCGAGAGAGGTTTCGGCCGGACCGGGCGCGCTCCATCTACCGTCCCGACGAAAGGAACGCAACGTGGCCGACGACAGGTTCGAGACGCTGAAGAGCGAGCTGCAGCGCCGCCGCCGCGTGATCCTCGAGACCTTCCGCCGCGCCGACGCCGAGCTCGACGCGCTCCGCTCCGCCGAGCGGGATCCGGAGTTCGAGGAGGGGGCGCAGACCGACCACGAGGCGTACACCCTCGCGCGCCTCTCCGAGAACCAGCGCCGGGAGCTCCAGCAGATCGACGCCGCGCTCGCGCGGATCGACGCGGGGACGTACGGGATCTGCAAGGACTGCGACCAGGAGATCGACCCGCGGCGGCTCGCCGCCCTCCCCTACGCGCTCCTCTGCACGGAGTGCGCGGCCGGGAGCGAGCGGGCCGCGGCGCCGAGGTTCGTCGCGCCGCCCCAGCCGGGGATCTGATCTAACGGGGGCTGCGCCCCCGCCCCGCCGACGGCTGACCGCCGTCGTCGGGGGCCCCACCCCTGCTCGCCGGGTCCCGTGCGCCTACGCGTGGCGGCTTCGCCGCGAACGCG
>NZ_JALCYX010000011.1:0-91885 GCF_022690695.1 Anaeromyxobacter sp. SG17 | reverse complement strand
CCTCGGCGGCCGCGATCGTCGGTGCGCCGCCTCCGGCCACGACCGCCAGCGCCGCCACGGGCTCCCGGCTCGCCGCCGGGGTCCTGGCGGGCGCGGCCCCGGCCGCGAGGGCCGTCGACAGGGCGGCGACCGTCGCCGCCGCCACCAGGGCGCCGCCCGCGGTGGACGCGGCGAGGGTCGCGCGGGGGTGCGCGCGAGCGACGAGCCAGGCGCGCAGCCCCAGGGCCACGACGGCGCCGCGGGAGGAACCCTCGGTGATCAAGCGCCACGCGGCGGCGCCGAACGGCACGGGAGCCGGCGGGACCGGAGCGTCCGCCTCCTCCGGGGGCGCGTCGGGGTCGCGCTGCGCGAGGCGCGGCGGCTCGACCGAGTCGTCGGAGAGGGGCTCCACCCACGGCGCATCCTCCGAGACGCTCGGTGGAAGCGGAGGTCCGATGGCGATCCACGTCATCCGCTCCATGGCGAGCGGCGACCGCGGCGGGCTGGATTCCGGCGGCTCGGCGATGGTCGGGTCGAACGAGAGCACGAAGGTGCTGTGCCCGCACCTGCACGGCACCTGATAGACGCAGCCCGCCACGGGCTCGCTCGACGTCGCGAAGCGCTCGCCGCAGCGATGACAGGAAAATCGCATGACAGCCCCCATGCGAGCGCCCGATCCATATCCCGCTCACCGGAGCTTCGAGCGATGGCCTGCCCGGTCGCTTGCCTCGCGCACGGTGTGTGCGGAGTCGTGCGCTGGCCGCTCCCTTCACGGGGTTCACCCTCGAAGGCTGCTCGACAGGCCCCGGGTGAACGCACCGAAAGTGACGGCCCCGCAGGACGCCGGGCGCGAGAAGGGCCGGCCCGGAGCACCCGGACCGGCCCTTGGACGAGGCGAGGCTGGCGAGCGGCTCAGGCCGCCGTGGACGTCCCGAGCGCCTGCTCCTGCTTGCGGTGCGCGAGGAAGCCCCAGGTCACGAACGCCGCCTCGGCGAGCGCGACGATGATCATCCAGTTCACCACCGGAGAATCGCCCATGCCGTACGAGTGCAGGCCCGTGCCGAGCACGAAGTTCACGCCCAGGTAGGTCATGAGGATCGTCTGGAAGGCGATGATGGAGAGCGCCGCCACGCCGAACTGGCCGATGAGCTTGTCGAAGCGCCCGTGGACGATCGCCATGTACGCGAGGAACGCGACGAGCGACCAGACCTCCTTCGGATCCCATCCCCAGTAGCGGCCCCACGACGACGCCGCCCAGACCGAGCCGGTGAGGATGCCGGCGATGAGCAGGATCGAGCCGACCAGCATGTACCAGTAGTTGAGGTCGGACATGCGGACGGTGAGATCCGTCCGGCGCGGCGCGAAGATCGTGAAGCCGATCTGCATGTGCGCGATGACGACGCCGAGCGCGAGCACCGAGTAGCCGATCATGATGATCGGCACGTGGATGGCGAGCCACGGCGTGCCGGAGAGCACCGGCGGCATCGGGTGGATGAAGCGGTCGATGGGCAGGAGGTCCGTGAGCCCCATCGTGAGCGCCGCCATCGCGTTGGCGTTCAGGACGACGAGGCGGTTCCGCAGCACCGGGAGCGCCACCACCGCGAAGAGCCCGACGCCCCACGCGAGGAACAAGAGCGACTCGTACATGTTGGACGCCGGGATGCGCCCGGCGACCGCCCAGCGCATCGCGATGCCCCAGGTCATCACCGCGAAGCCGCCCAGGAGGCCGGCGAACGCGAGGCCTTCGAGGAGCTTCGACTTGCGGTTCCAGGCGACGAGCGAGACCACCAGCGCGCCCAGGAGGATGATCCAGGCGACGCGCGTCGCGCGGACCTTCTTGTAGAGGATCTCCCGGTCGATCGCCTGCGGCGACGGCCAGCCGTCGAGGCGCGGCCCGGTGGAGAGCGCGACCAGGTCGTCGACGGTGCTCATCGGCTGCGGCACGCCCCAGCGCGCGCGGGGCTTGCCCGCCACGGGGATGGCCCGGAGCTTGTCCTTCTCGAGGAAGCCCTGCATCCAGACGAGCCGCTCCTCGAGCTTCTCCGCCTGCGCGAGCACGCCCGTGCGCGGCCGGTCGGACATCGCCGCCTGCCGCGCCTGCTGCATGATGCCGAGGACGCGCTGGCTCGAGACGAGCTGCGCGAAGGAGGCGTACTTCGTGCCGCCCGGGAGCCCCACCGCGACCGCGAGCTCGGGGCTGCCGAGCTGGACGAGGGGCGTGTTCGCCGCGCGCATCGGGTCGAAGAGCCACTGCGCGACGGTGACGACCGGGTCCTCGCCGTTCCAGGTGTACGAGCCGGTCACGTTCCAGACCGCCTCGCGGGCGAGCGTGTCGAGCGGCATGGTCCGCCCGTCGTGCTGGACCGGCAGCCGGCGCATCGCGTCGACCTTGGCCCAGCCGTCCATCGCCGCGGGCGCGGGCGCGGGCGCCTGCGCCGAGCCGGCCGAGGCGAAGAGCGCGAGCGCGATCGCAGCGGCGGTCTTCCCGGCGCGGCCCGAGGGGCGCGCGCTGCCGGCGTCGTCGCCCGCGAGCATGCGCTCGAGCTGACCGCGCTTCTTCGCCTCCGCCATGCGGGTGCCGAGCACGACGATCATGCCGAGCACGAGGAACGCGTAGCCGACGAAGACCAGGTTCTGGCCCGGGTCCTTCGAGACGGAGAGGACCGTCGCCTCCCGGGTGACCTCGTTCGTCTGCGGGTCGCGATCCTGCTGGTAGCTCGACTGGAAGAGGCTGTACCCGCGGTAGTGCAGCGGGTGGTTCATCCAGACCTCGGCCGCGAACGTCTCCTTGGTCTCACGGTCGGTGACGTGGATGCGGCTGCGGAACTGCGAGGGCCGCATCGTCCCGGGGTAGTTCTCGACCTCGAAGTCGTCGAGCTTCACCAGGAACGGGAGCTCGTGCGCCGCCGAAGGCTGCCCGTTCGCGTCGAGGGCGGCGATCTCGCCGGCGCTCTGCCCCTCCCACAGCCCGAGCTGCCCCTCGGTCTTGAAGAAGTAGGTGAGCCCCGCGCCGAGGAAGATGACGATGATCGACGTGTGGGTGATGAGGTAGCCGATGCGCTGCTTGCCCCAGGGCGCGAGCGACAGGATCGACGCGATGAGGTTCACCGCGAACAGGCCCTGCAGCGCGAGGAACCACCAGGCGTAATAGACGGTCCGCGCCGCCACGGGCGCGCCCCTCGACGACTCGATGATCGTCCCCGCCGCGAGCCCGATGAGCAGCAGCACGAGCAGGATCACGGCGAGCTTCAGGGATGCGAGCTGGTTCAGGAGCCTCTTCATCGACGCGAACCCTCCGAAACGATCCGGCGACACGCCGGATCTCCCGCCGGAAGCGGGCGACCCGAACATCGGGTTGGGCCCCACAGGTGAGCCCAGGCCATCGCGGCACGGCCGCGACGGCCACGTGGCGTCCCTGCCATCTTCGGGCCACCGGCAGAACGCCGGGATCGCTAGGAATAATCCGCGCGGGAGCGGTCGCCGGGACGCTCGCCCGCTGCGGCTCCCTGCCGCGTCCCCGCCCCCAGGAGCACCATGCCTCGCCCGGGATCTCGCGGTCTTGCGTGAGATCAGCTGCGCTGGACCGGTCCTCGCGGAGCAGGAGCCCGGAGAGTCCGGAGGCTCGGACCTGCCGAGGATCTCGGTGCGCGCGCCGTCCACTTTCCGCGGACTCCGCGCAGGTTATGCGCGAGTGCGCCGCAGGTGCGCGGATTCTCGCCGCGCCCTCCCCTCGCGTCGCCACGCCCAGCGAACCGGGCTGGCCGCCCCGCCTCGCGAGGAGCCAGGCGGCTCCTCACGGCGGTCGCGACGGCACCGGCGCTGTACCGTCCCCCTGCCCTCCCGCGCGGCGGGAGCAAAGGGAGGGGAGCCCCGGCGGCGAAGGAGGACAGGGGGCCAGCACGGGCCGCGCCCCTCGAGGCGACGGCCGCTCGCCCTGGACGCAGGATCCCGCTCGCACGGCGGACGCGCCTGGCGCGCACGTCGGCCGCGACATCGTCCGCCGCCGCGGGAGTCCTCCACGTGAGGGTTCCCATCTAGCTTGGGGATCCCCGCGGCGTTCGGCCACGCGCGCGCGGCGCGCCCGTCGCCCGTCAGCGGGCCTCACGAACGGCGCGGGCCGCGCCTCTCGCGAGGGCGGCCCGCCGCACGGTGTCGAGGTGCGAGGCGCGTGCGCGAGAGCGAGCTCCCGCGCACCGCCCGTCCGTCACGAGGCTAGAGGAGCCCCGGCTTGCCCAGCTTCCAGCGCTCGAACTCGGTGGTGAGCAGGTCGACGTGCTCCCGCTCCTCCGCCGCGAGCTCCTTGTAGAGCTGGCGCTCCGCCGAGGCCGGCACGGTCTTCTCGGCGCGCTCGGTGAAGAACTTCACCGCGCGCTCCTCGAAGGCGATCGCGATCCGGAACAGGTTCGCCGGATCCTCCGGGCGGTTCGCGATGCCCGCGTAGATCGCGGCGCGCTCGACCTTGAAGTCGGCCGACGGCGCGGGCATGTCCGCGTGGTAGCGGCGCGAGAGCGTCGCCATGTGCTCCTGCTCCATGGCGGCGAACTTCCCGAACAGTGCCTTCAGCCCGGCGTCCGGCGTCTCCTTGGCAGCCCGGCTGTAGAACGCCATGCCGCCGAGCTCGATCTCGAACGCGACGCGGATGGCGTCCTGGGCCGCGGCGTCCTCGACCTTGCCGCGCTCCAGGGCGGCGAGCTTGCCGCCGCACGCGGGGCACATGCCGTACGGGAAGGCGAAGCCCTCGCTCACCTTGCCGCAGTCGTCGCAGCGCCACTGCAGCGTCGAGCCGGCGCAGCAGACGTACGCCTCGTCGCCCTCGACCGGCCGGTGGCACTTCGGGCAGGTCGGACCGGGGGTCTCGAGCGCGCCCGCCGCGGCGGAGGCGCCGGCGAAGCGCGCGGTCTCCGGGAGCGGCGCCATCGGCTTGAACGCGGCGACGTCCTCCTTGGTGAGCGGCCACTTCTTGCCGCTGGAGAGGTACGTCGCGATGGACTTCGCGGCGCGGCGGCCGGCGCCCATGGCGAGGATCACCGTCGCGCCGCCGGTGACGATGTCACCGCCCGCGAACACGCCGGGGAGGTTCGTCGACTGCGTCGAGTCGAGCTGGCCGTCGTCCGCGGCGATGTTGCCCCACTTGTTGAGCGCGATGCCCGGGGTGGACTGCGTGACGATCGGGTTCGCCTTGGTCCCGAGGGCGACGATGACGGTGTCGCAGTCGAGGTCCTTGAACTTCCCGGTCGGCACCGGCTTGCGGCGCCCCTTCTCGTCCGGCTCGCCGAGGACCATCTCCTCGACCTTCATGCCCGTCACGTTGCCGTCGGCGTCCGCGTAGATCTCGACCGGCGCGTGGAGGAAGAAGAACTCGATGCCCTCCTCCTTCGCGTGGCGGAGCTCCTCGATGCGGGCCGGCGCCTCCGCCTCGGTGCGGCGGTAGACGCAGCGGACGGTCGGCGCGCCGAGGCGCTTCGCGACGCGCAGGCAGTCCATGGCGGTGTTGCCGGCGCCGACCACGGCGACGCTCTTGCCGAGCGTGACGGGCGTGTCCTTGAACGGGAAGACGTTGCCGCCCATCAGGTTCACGCGGGTGAGGAACTCGTTCGCCGAGTAGACCTGGCTCGCCGACTCGCCGGGGATGTTCATGAACGCCGGCGCGCCCGCGCCGACGCCGAGGAACACCGCGTCGTAGCCCTTCTCGCTGATGAGCTGCGGGACGGTGAAGGTCTTGCCGATGACCTTGTTGGTCTCGATCTTCACGCCCTGGTCGACGAGCTGCTTCACCTCGCGAGCGATGATGTCGCGCGGGAGGCGGAACGGCGGGATGCCGTACTGCAGCACGCCGCCCACGACGTGCAGCGCCTCGTAGATGGTCACGTCCGCGCCGTACTTCACGAGGTCGGCGGCGGCGGAGAGGCCGGCGGGGCCGGAACCGCAGATGGCGACCTTGCCGAGCTTCTTCGCGAAGCGCGGGGGCGCGACGGGCTTCGGCGTCGCGTTGTCACCGACGAAGCGCTCGAGCCGGCCGATGCCGACCGACTCGACCTTCTTGCCGATCACGCACTGCGCCTCGCACTGCGACTCCTGCGGGCAGACGCGGCCGCAGACCGACGGGAAGGCGTTCGCCTGCTTGATGACCTCGAGCGCGCCGTCGAAGTCGCGGATCGCGACGTGCTTGATGAAGCCCGGGATGTCGATCTGGACGGGGCACCCCGAGACGCACGTCGGCTTCGCGCACTGGATGCAGCGCTCGGCCTCCTGGAGGGCGTCCTCGAGGCCGTAGCCGAGGTTCACCTCCTTGAAGTTGCGCGACCGGTCGAGCGCGTCGCGCTCGGGCATGTGCGTCTGCTTCGGGAGGAGGTCCTTGATCTTGCGGTAGTTCTTCTTGTTCTCCTCGAAGAGCTGCTTCTCGAGGTTGCAGACGTGCGCGTAGTCCTCGCTGGCGCGCTGCTCCTGGCTCTTGAACCGCTTCTGGCGGGAGAGGAGCTCCTTGAAGTCCACCTTGTGGCCGTCGAAGTCCGGCCCCTCGACGCAGGCGAAGGCGACCTTGCCGCCCACCGTCACGCGGCAGGAGCCGCACATGCCGGTGCCGTCCACCATGATGGCGTTCAGGGACACCATCGTCTTCACGCCGAACGGCCGCGTGGTCTCGACGCAGGCGTTCATCATCGGGAGCGGCCCGATGGCGACGACGAGGTCCGGCTTGTCCTTCTCGAGGATCTCCTTCAGCGCCGCGGTGACGAAGCCGGGCTTGCCGTAGGAGCCGTCGTCGGTGCAGACGACGAGGTCGTCGCAGTACTTCTTGAACTTGTCCTCCCAGAACACGAGGTCCTTGTTCCGGAAGCCGATGACGCCGGTGGTGCGGTTCCCCGCCTCCTTGAAGGAGCGGAGCTGCGGGTAGACCGGCGCGACACCGAGGCCGCCGCCGACGAGCACGACGTGCCCGTACTTCTGGATGTGCTGCGGCAGGCCGAGCGGGCCGACGAAGTCGACGAAGCTGTCGCCCTGCGCGAAGTCGGTCATCATCTCCCGGGTCGTCTTGCCGAGCGTCTGGACGACCATCGTGATGGTCCCCGCCTTGCGGTCGTAGTCGGCGACCGTGAGCGGGATGCGCTCGCCACCCTCGCGGAGGCGGAGCATGACGAAGTGGCCGGGCTGGGCGGAGGCGGCGACGTCGGGGGCCTCGACCTCCCAGAGGAAGGTCGTGTCGGAAAACGCTTCGCGGCGAACGATCTTGTACATCGGGATTTCGGTGCCTCCCTGGGGGTGACGAAAAGGCGCGCGGCAGCGCGGTCGTAGCAGCGACCGGCTCGGGGCGTCAAGGGGAGGTCCGCGAATTTCCTTGGATATTTCCTGACGGAACGGGTCCACATTTGACCGCCCGCGCCGCGCCGGCGCGCGGGCGGCCCGCGGTCGTCAGGGGGCGAGCTCGAAGGCGAGGTCGTCGTGGTCCACGAAGGGCCCGACCGAGCAGACCTCCTGCGGCGCCGAGGCGTCGCGGTAGATGGCGCGCACCGCCTGGACGGTGCCCGGCTCGAGCACGAAGGTCGCCCCGAGCGACTGCGGCCCTGCGCTCGCCGGCACGAGGGCCGCCACGCGCGTCCAGGCCGGCCGCAGCGCGAGCGCGTCGGCGGTGTACCAGAGATCCACCGCGTCGGACGCCCAGGTGTCGGCGCCGAACACGTCCACCTCGACCTGGACCTCCTTCCCTGCGGCGAGCGGCGTCGCGTCGGGGACCCACAGGCGGATGGCGTCGACGGAGGGGTCCTGGTGGTACGCGCCGGCCGCGCCGTCGTCGCAGCTCCGGGCGAGCGTGCTCGGAGGATCGTCCTCCGGGCCGAGCCTCCCCCGACCGTCGAGGAGCGCCCCGCTGTCGCAGTAGAACCGCCGGTCGGCGCAGCGCGGCGCGCCGAGGGCCCGGTCGCGGGCGGCGTTGGGCGAGAACGGCACGGCGAAGACCACGTCGTCGTGATCGTCGTACAGGCCGGAGACGACGCGGCGCGTCCGCACGCCCCCCACCTCCGTCCACACCACCGTCGTTCCGCAGGCGCCGGGCTCGCCGCCGTAGCGGAAGCGCGCGCGGAGCGCCTGCAGGCCGGCGGGGGGCACGACGAGCGTCGTCGAGAGCACCTGCTCGCCGGCGCGCGCCGGCAGGAGCGTCGCGAGGAGCCGCCAGGCGGGCGCGCCGGCGCGAGTCGCGTGGTAGAGCTCGAGCGCGTCGCCGTCGAACGGGTGCGCGGCGAACACCGTCACGTCCACGCGCGCCCGGACCCCCGGCGCGAGCGCGCGCCCGTCCTCGGTCCGGAGCTCGATCCGCTCGATGGACTCGTCCACCCGGTAGGCGCCCGCGTCGCCGTCGGGGCAGGACGAGGCGATGGTGCTCGGCGCGTAGGGCTCGGGGCCGAGCGTGTCCCGCCCCGCGACGAGCGCGCCCGTGTCGCAGAAGCTCGTGGGCACGAGGCAGGCGGGGGCGGAGCGCGCCGGATCGAGCGCCGCGTTGGGCGCGCTGCTCACCGTCACGAAGACCGGGTTGCTCGTCGAGACGTTGCCGGAGGTGTCGTGGGCGACGGCGGTGAGCGCGTGGAGCCCGTCCGCGTGCAGGCTCGAGTCCCAGGCGAGCTCGTACGGCGCCAATGTGTCGCTCGCCACGACGGCGCCGTCCACCGCGAGCTCCACGTAGGCGACGCCGCGGTCGTCCGAGGCGGCGACGCGGACCGGCAGCTCGCCGTGCGCGACGGCGCCCGCGGGCGGCGTCGCGATGGAGGCGAGCGGCGGCGTCGCGTCCACCCCGGGCTCCGAGACCGCGAAGACGAGGTCGTCGCGGTCGTCGTAGACCGCGACCGTGGCGTCCGAGCAAGCGCTCGCGGACGACTGGGCGTAGCGAAGGACGGCGCGGACCGCCTGGAGCGGGCCGGTCGGCAGCGTGTAGGTCGCGGAGAGCGTCTGCAGCCCCGCCGCGGGCGGCGCGAGCGTGGCGATGGGCGTCCAGGCGGGATCGTTCACGTTCGCGGCGTAATAGAGGTCCACCCGGTCGAGCTCCGGCGAGACCACGAAGGCGCGCACGTCCACCTGCACCGGCTTGCCCGGCGCGAGGACGGCGCCGTCGAGCGTACGGACCGTGATTGCGTCCACCGACTCGTCCACGTGGTACTTCCCGGCGGCGCCGTCCGGGCAGCCGTCGAGGGTGTTCGGCGCGCCGCGCTCCGGCCGACCCTCGATCGTGGCGCGGCTCTCGACGAGCGTGCCCGAGAAGCAGGAGGAGGCCGGGAGCGCGCAGGCCGGCGCGCCGCGCGTGGCGTCGGGGTCCGCCGTGGTGCGGTTCCGGACCGTGACGCGCACCGTGCCGGTGACTGCCTCGTTGCCGGCCGCGTCGTAGGCGATGGCCGTGACGTCGAGGTCGGCGTTGTCGAACGCAGCGGTGTCCCACGAGAGCTGGTACGGCGCCTCGGCGACGCTCCCGAGCACCGCCGCGCCGAGGTAGAAGTCCACGCGCGCGACCCGCTGCGCGTCCGCCGCGCGCACCTCGAGCACGTACGTGCCGCTCACCGTGGCGGGCGCCGCGGGGGCGACGAGCTCCGCCGTCGGGGGCGTGCGGTCCACCCAGAAAGCGATCTCCCTGGACGCCGTGTTGCCGGCGCCGTCGAGCGCCGTCACGGAGAGCTTGTGCTCCCTCTCCTCGAGCGACGCGGTGTCGACGGTCGTGACGTAGGGGGGCGTCGCGTCGGTCGCGACGAGGGCGCCGTCCACGGACACCTCGGTGCGGGCGACGATCCCGTCGTCCGTCACCGTCGCGACGAGGTCGAACGGCGCGCGGAAGCTCGCGCCGTCCGCGGGCGCGGAGATCGCCACCGACGGCGCGGTCGCGTCGTTCACCTCCACCGAGACGGGCGCGCTCCGCGTCACGTTCCCCGCCGCGTCCTCGGCGACCACGACGAGCGCGTGCACTCCGTTCGCGAAGGTGCCGCTGTTCCAGACGAGCCTCATCGTCGAGGTGGGGTAGCTCTGGCCGTCCTCGGCCACCTTCACGCCGTCCACCTGGAGCTCGACCCGGCGGACGCGCCGATCGTCCGAGACGCTCGCCACGACCTCGAGCTGGCCGCTCACGACGACGCCGTCCTGCGGGGAAGTCACCGCGACCGAGGGCGGCTGGCGGTCCACGTACACCGGCACCGGCGCGCTCTCCGTCACGTGGCCGGCCGCGTCCCGCGCTCGCGCGACGAGCACCACGTCGCGCGAGAACGCGGCGGTGCTCCAGGTGGCGCGCCACGGCGCCGCGGTCGCGGAGCCGACGGCCGCCCCGTTCGCGAGGAAGGCGACCTCGGCGACGCCGCGGTCGTCGGTCGCGGCGGCCTCGAGCGTCACGACATCGCGCACCGACGCGTCCGCGGCCGGCGCGACGAGCTCGACCTGCGGCGGCTCTACGTCGCCGACCCGGAACGAGAGCGGCGCGCTGTCCTGCACGTTCCCGGCGCCGTCCACTGCGCGGGCGACGAGGGAGTGGACGCCGTCCGCCGCCCCGGACGCATCCCACGCGACCTCGTAGCGCGTCGTGCTGGAGAGCGGCGCGTCCGCGGAGCCCACGCGGGCTCCGTCCACCAGGAACTCGACGCTACCGACGACGCCGCGGTCGTCGGTGGCGGTCGCCGCGAGCGTCACGCGACCCCCCACGGTCGTGCCCGTGGTCGGCTCGACCACGGCCACCTCGGGCGGCGTGCGGTCCGCCTCGCCGTCGGCTACCTCGAACGCGAGGTCGTCGCGGTCGTCGTAGAGGCCGTCCGTGCAGGGCTGGGCCTCGTGCCCGCCGAAGCGCAGCGCGGCGCGGATGGCCTGGTGCGCGCCCGGCTCGAGCGTCGTGACGTACACGAGCTCCTGTGCGCCCGCCTTCGCGAGCGGGAGCGTCGCCAGGTGACGCCATGTCGGAGCGGCGGCGTCCGGCGCCGCGAACAGGTCGAGCGCATCCGCCGCGAAGTCCGCGTACGCGAAGACGCCGACGTGGATCTCCGCCGCCTTCCCCACCGCGAGCGCGCCGCCGTCCGGGGTGGAGATGCGGATCGCGTCGATGGACTCGTCGAGGTGGAAGGCGCCGCCCGCGCCGTCCACGCACATAGAGTGAATGGTGTTGGGCGCGTTCCGCTCCGGGCCGACCTGGCCGCGGCCGAGCACGACGGGCCCCGTGTCGCAGACCGGGCCCGGCGCGGCGCAGCGGGGCGCGCCGAGGGTCGCGTCGAAGATGGCGAAGCCGGGGTTCTCGACCACGACCTCCACCGGCGCGCTCGCCGCCACGTTTCCGGCCGCGTCGTAGGCGACGCTCGAGACGGTGTGCGGACCGTTCGCGACGCGGGCCGTGTCCCAGGGCGCCGTGTAGGGCGCCGCGTCCGCCGCCCCGACCCAGGCGCCGTCCACGAGGAGCTCCACCTTCGTCACTGCGACGTCGTCCGACGCGGTCGCCTCGAGCCTCACCATCCCGCCGAGCGTCGCGCCGGGAGCCGGGACGACGATGGCGGTGGTGGGGGCGGTCCGATCCGGCGGTCCCGGCGTCCGCACGCGCTCGGCGTCCAGCACGCGGTCGGGGGTCCCGGCGGCGAGATCTTCCACCCCGCCACTGCGCGAGGTGCCCACGAGCGCCGCGGCCACCTGGGCCGGGGTCGCGTCGGGACGGCGCTCGAGGATCAGCGCCGCGGCTCCCGCCACCCGCGCCGCGGCGCCCGAGGTGCCGCTCATCGCGTACGTCGACGCGGCGTCCAGGTTCCACGCCGAGGAGAGCTGCTCGCCCTCGGCGAGCAGGTCCACGCAAGGGCCGCCGTTCGAGAGCGCGAGCGAGGTCCAGGGCGTCGCCGCCCCGCCCGGCGCCGCGCCGACCGCGCCCACAGTGATCGCTCCACCGGCGCGCGCCGGGGATTCCTCGCACGCGTCGGCCCCCGCGTTGCCGGCGGCGGCGACGACGGGCAGGCCGACCTCGACGAGCCGGGCGACGGCGGCGTCGAGCGCGGGCGACGGCCCCGTGGCCGAAGCGACGAGCGCCACGGCGGGGCCGGCGCGGTTCCTCGCGACGAAGTCGAGGCCGGCGACGAGGGTCGAGACCTCGCCCGCCCCGTCGCACCCGAGGATCCTCACCGAACGAACGCGCGCCCCCGGCGCGACGCCGTACGGCGTCCCCGCGGCGAGGCCTGCCACCCAGGTGCCGTGTCCGCTGCAGTCCGCGCCGTCGCTGCCGGCTGGCCATTCGGCCGTCGCGCGACCGCCGAAGGCCACATGGTCGAGGCGCACGCCGGTGTCGAGGACGAACAGGTCCACGCCGGCGCCGGTCACGGGCGGCGTGGCCGTCGTGGCCAGCACGCTCGGCACCGGCCCGGGCGTCGCGACCGCGGCGGCCCGCACGCGGCCGTCCTCCTCGACGAAGCGCACCCGGGTCTCCAAAGCGAGGGCCTGCGCGTCGGAGGCGGACGCGCGGATGGCGAAGCCGTGGAGCGCCGCGCCGTAGACGTGGAGGACGCTCGCGTGATGCCGGCGCGCGAGGTCCGCGGCCGCGGCGGCGAGGTCCGCGGGGGCGACCGCGTCGTCGAGCACCACGAGGTACTGGCCGGAGACCGCGCTGCGCGCGCGGACGAGCTTGTCGGTGCGCCCGGCGGGCGCGTCCTGCCTCGCGCCGCGGCTGCACGCGGCCGCGAGGAGGACGAGGGCCAGGGTGATGGCGCGTCGCATGTTCTTCTCCGGGAGCTTCACGGAACCGAGAGCCGCTCGATGGCCTGGGTGTCGAGCGAGACGGCGGCGTCCTTCCAGATCCGCTCGAGGAACGCCGCGCGCGCGGCGGCGCGGCGCTCCGAGACGAGGCGGGCGCGGATCGCGTCGCGCACCTCCTCGAGCGCCGGGGCGTACCCGGCCTCGCGCCCGAGCAGCTTCACGACGTGGACCCCGCCCGCGGTCTCGACGACCCGCGGCAGGACCCCGGTGGGCGCCTCGTCGCCGAACGCGGCGGTCGCGACCTCGGCGCCGAGCCGCTGCGCGAGCTCCTCGCGCGTGAGGGGCGGCAGCTCCCCCGCAGTCCGCCTCGCTTCGGCGTCCTCGGACTCGGTCCGCACGAGGTCGCCGAAGAGGAACGGATCCTTGGAGCCCCGGAGGCGCCCGAGCGCGGCGTCCGCGCGGGCACGCTTCTCGCGGCGCCGGGCGGCGTCGCCGGCGGGCGCGAGCCAGGAGACGGCCGCGAGGCGCACGCGTTCGGGCCGGGCGAGCGACGCGCGGTGCTCGTCGTAGAACGCCCGCAGCTCGGCGTCGGTCGGCTCGGCGTCGCGCTGGGGCGCGTCGACCTCCTTCTCCAGGAGCGCGCGCGCGAGCTCCTCCTCGTAGCGGCGCAGGAACTCGGGATCGCGCTGCAGCCCGCGGCGCTCCGCCTCGCGCGCGAGGAGCTCGCGCCGGACGAGATCCTGGACGAGCGCCTTGCGCGCCTCCGGGGAGCGGAGCTGGGCGCGGAACGCCTCGGGGTGGCGCGCGAGGAGCGCCTCGACGTCGGCGCGCCCCACGGCGCCGCCGCGAAACGTGGCGACGGAGGGGCCCGCCGGCCGGGCCGCGTCGAGCAGCCCGGGGACGACGGAGCGGCGCCCGGCGACGTGACCGGCGGCGAACGCGGCGAGCGCGAGCGGGAGGGACAGGAGAAGAGCCTTCTTCACGAGAGCGCTCCGGGAGGCGGACGGCGGCGGTCGGGGCGGCGCGCCCGCGCGCGTAGCGCGGTCGTCACCGAGGGTGAGCGCACTGTAACGGAACGGATGCGTGAACGGTGAGTGCGCCTTCCCACCCGGCGTGACATGAGGTGAGCGGGTGGACGCGAGCTGCGCACACGCCCCGGCGCCGCCTCGACCCGGGTCCACTGCGAGTCCGGGTAGACGACCCGGACGGTTCGGCGGCGCGCGGCCTCGCGCCATGGGCTCGCGCGCCGCTGGCGAGCTCGACGACCACCGGCGGCTCGTCCATGAGCGTCGGCTCGGGTGGGGCACGCTCCCGGCGAGTTTCGCGATGAGTTCCTTTGTCCACAAATGATCCACAACGCCGCCGTACTGCGTAGCGCCGTGAAAATGCTGTGCGAGAGGTCCCGGGGGCACACGTGACCCGGGGGCGGGTCGACAATCCACGCGTCCGCAGGTCCGGCCGAACCCTTGTGCGTCACCTGCCGTCGAGGTGGGAGTATCGAGTCCGAGGTGTGTCGACGCCAGACCCTGGGCTGCGTCGCAGCCCGACCGAGCGAACGGCACCGCCGCCGCCCAGCGGACCACCCGCGCCCAGGATCTTCGGCCTGGAGCTGCCCGTCAACGGGCCTCCTGCAGGACCGAGTCACCGACGCGCGTCGCGCTGAGACCCGTCACGGTGCGCAGAAGGTCAGCCAGTCGTTGCACACGAGGGACGCGCTGTCGCACAACCCGCTCGCGCACTCGCGATGCGCGGTGCACGGCGTACCCGCCGCCTTCAGCGCGACGCACCGGGCAGTCGCGTAGTCGCAGTAGCCCTTCAGGCACTCGTCCGAGTCGGCACAGCTGCCTCCCGGCAGCTTGTCGGCCTCGCACCGGGCGGTCGTGCCGTCGCAGTACGTCCCGCGGGCACACCACGGCCAGCTCCACCGCGGATCGCAGGCCTCCCCGAGCCCTGCGTAGGGCACGCACCAGAGCGAGCTGTTCGTGGCCACCAGACAGGTGGTCCCCCTGGCGCACGCACTCAGCGTGTCGGTGCAGTCTCCGCCCGCGGCGAGCTTCTCTCTGCAGACCCCGGCATCGCAATAGAGCCCCACGTCGCACTCGGGCGAGGCCCCGTCGCATGGCGCGCCGGCCGCGCCCGGCGACTGCCGGACGCAGCTGTTCTTGAGCTCGTCGCACCAGAGGCCGGGGCCACATTGCTGCATGACCGACATGCAAGGTTCCCCCTCGGCGAGGTCCCTCGCGCACCACCCCGAACAGCTGGAGGTGAGATGACACGTGCCGCCCAGGCACTCCTCGTCGATGCGGCAGGAGCCGTTCGGCGCGACCGTCCCCGTGACGGCGGCGCGACAGGCGGGCTCGGCGAGTTCGGCGTGGTCCAGCCCGTCACACGGCGCAGCCTCGAGCGCGCGGAGGCATGCCTCACCCGCCTGCGGCGAATAGGCGACCCGCCCTGCCGCGACGAAGGGGTCGACTCACGAGCACAGCGCCGAAAACTCCGCCGCCGTCGCCTGCGCGTACGCGGCGGTCGCGAGGTCACAGGTCATTTCCTTTGCGAGCCGCAGCGCCAGTCCCGAGCGGCAGTACGCAGGCGTACATGGAGCGGATGTACGCACGGACCAAGGCACCGCAGCGCATCGCACGGGCGTTCGCGAGCCCTCCGCGGCCGAGGAGGCGGCGCGACGGTGCTCGTGGCGTCGACGCCGTCACATTCCTGCCTCGCCGTTCGTCATGTCGCCAAAGGAGACTGGAAATGAAATTTGTGCTGCTGATCTACCAGGGGACGACGCCGCTGCCCGGGTCGGAGCGCTGGAAGGCGCTGCCGGAGGCGGAGCAGAAGGAGATCTACGCGGACTACGCGGCGCTCAACGACACACCTGGGCTGACGCCGGGGCTGCCGCTGGGCCTGCCTGGCGCGGCCAGGACGGTGCAGGTGCGCGACGGCAAACCGCAAATCAAGAGCGGGACTCATCTCGGCGAAGGGATCGCCGGCTTCTTCGTGCTCGAGGCCGAGAGCGTGGAGGCGGCCGCCGCGCTCGCCACCCGGATCCCGGCCGCGCGGCTGGGCGGTGCGGTGGAAATCCGTCCGACCGAGAAGTATTGGTGAGCCGATGAGCGACTGGCTGGCGGAGCGATTCGAGGAGAGCCGCGCTCGTTTGCGGGCAGTGGCGCAGCGAATGCTCGGCTCGGCCAGCGAGGCCGACGACGCCGTGCAGGAGGCGTGGCTCAAGCTCAGCCGAGCCGACACGCGCGGCGTCGAGAACCTGAACGGTTGGCTGACCACGGTCGTCGCGCGCGTCTGTCTGGACATGCTGCGCGCGCGGCGACCGCGGCCCGAGGGTGCGCCGGAGCCGCCGGAGGCGGGCAGCGATCCGGAGCTCGAGTTTGGACTGGCGGACGCCATCGGTCCTGCGTTGCTCGTCGTCTTCGATACGCTCGCGCCTGACGAGCGCGTCGCTTTCGTGCTGCACGACATGTTCGATCTGTCGTTCGAGGAGATCGCGCCAATTGTCGATCGCACGCCTGCGGCCGCGCGTCAGCTCGCGAGCCGCGCGCGCCGGCGCGTCCGCGGCGCCGAGGCCCCCTCGGCAGCTCCCAACCGCGCTCTCGTCAGCGCATTCCTCGCCGCATCGCGCGACGGCGACTTCGAAGGGCTGCTCGCCGTGCTCTCGCCCGACGCCGTGCTGCGCGCCGACGAGCTGGCGGTGCGCACCGCAGCGGCGAGGGAGAAGCACGGCGCGCCTCGCCTCGCTCCCGAGGTTCGTGGTTCGGCTGAGATCGCCCAGGCGTTCAAGGGCCGTTCCCGCGGCGCTTCGCCCGCGCTCATCGACGGCGAGCCGGGCGCCGTCTGGGCGGTTGACGACAAGGTGCGCGCGGCGTTCGTCTTCACAATCGCGCATGGCAAGATCACGGCGATCGACCTGGTCATGGATCCCGCGCGCCTCGCCGGGCTCGACTTCGAGATCGGCGACTGATCCTGCCGACATGCAAGGTGCTGCGCCGTGTTCGACCAACCCTGCGTGAATCCGGTGGACGCTGCAGGATTCGCGGCCCCTGCCGTGTGATCCGGCGCAAGGCAGTAGGCGAGTCCGCCGGGTCCCGGCACTCGCGCAGGTGTTGCCGTTCGCGTCGTAGGCGAACGAGGTGTCTCTGCTCCGCGGAGCCTACTGCGGGCCTTTCACGCCCTACCCGTACTCGAGCGCGTGGGTCGCGTGCGGCGGGTACTCGCCCCCCCGTCGGCCGTGCAAGACGTAATGGTCCTGCACGTTCGACGTCATGTCGTGGATGTCCGAGTACTTGAACACCGACGTGAACCGTCCAGCGTCGACGGCCGCGGCTTCGCCTCTCCGCGCGCGTACGAGAGCCGGTACAGATCGTCGTACCGGTACGTGAACTCAACGTCCACGCCTGCGAGGGCATCACCGTCGGCACGCGGCGTCAGGGGACTCCGGACGCGGCCCACGGTGCCAATGCCGCGAGCTCGTCCACCAGCAGTACGTTCGGCGCACGCGCCTTGATCTCGATTGCGAAGCGCCGCAAGAAGCGCTCTACCCCTTCGATGTATCCGCGGATCGATACTTCGACCGCTGAGTACGGCGGCACGCGCATCTTCACGTGCTCGCCTATGCGCTCCAACTGAAGGTCGAGCCCGCCGTCTGTCTCGGATACGAACGCCTTTCGCTCAGACGCCGGAAACCCGCTCTCTGCGGCGTTCAAGAACTGCAGCGCCAGATCCGCGACTGACACGTAGAACGGTGCCGGCCACGGAGATCGCCCGGCAAGCTGGAGCTCGACAGTTCCCTTGAGGTAATTGAATGCCGCCTCGCCCTCCAGGCCGGGACCTCCTGACGCGACGGTGAGCCACTCGTCGTCCGGGATCACATACTCCACCTCGAGCTCTTCGTGCATGGAACACCTTTACAGGAACGGGAAGGCCGTTACGACCTGGCCGTTCGGTTCTAGGACAACCCGCAGCTTGTTTGTCGCCTGTCCACTCTTGTCGATACCGATCATTGCATCGAAGGCATGCTCTACGACGAGCCTGCCGCCGGATTCGTACATCGTCTTACTATCAGACCTCACCGCGGTCTCGACGAGCTGGAGGAAGTCCGTTCCTTCGTAGAACACGCTCTTCACTGCGCTCCTGCCTGCGTTCGGGAAGTGCCCGACCAAGACCTTGATCACCTCATCGTCTCGGATGTGCGCTCGCGCCAGAATTTCCGCTGCATGCTCGACTAGTGTTCCTTTAGCGAACTTCAGGACCCCGGCGATAGGAACTATCCCGACGCCTGCGAGGAAACGGTCCCATAATGAGGCTTTGCCTCCGGTTGCCTGCTCGCCGGAGAGCACCACGTTCGCTGCGATTGCAGGGTGCAGCTGGACGAGCGCCTCCGCGAACGGCTTCATCTTCGCGAAAGTCTCTCTTGTCTTGGTGTCAGCGACTCGGTGCTGACTGAAGTAGTAGTCCAGCTCCTCCTGCGTAACTTCCTGACGGCCCGAGGGGTCAACGAACCGGAGTGGGCTCCATCTTGCGTATTGATATGGGTCGAGAGCACTGGGAACGAGGTCGGTCAATCGATCGGCTGGGTCCGGCGTCTTCCAGCGCGCCAGCGACGGGTCCCAGTACCTCGCCCCGAAGTAGTAGAGCCCCGTCTCCTCGTCGAGCTCCTTCCCCGTGAACAGGAACCGCTGCCCCTTCACCGGCGAGGCGCCCACGTCGCTGCGCGGATCCCTCCACACCGCGCCGTACGGGAAGTACTCCACGTGCTCGTGCACCCGGCCGTTCTGATCCGTCACCCAGCTCGTCGAGCCGAGGTGATCCGGGTGGTAGTAGTACGTCTCCGGCCGCACCTTCGCGTCGGCATAGTAGTCGTTCAGCACCGGCTCGCCGCCGGGCAAGACCCCGCACTTCTGCGGCTGGTAGTTCGACGGGTTGCAGCCGTTGTCGACGTCGCCCACCGTCGAGACCACCGTGCCGGTCGAGTCCACCGGCCCGCGCGGCACGTCGTCCCAGCCCGGTGGCGGCAGCAGCTTCGAGGCGATGCGCGCCGTCCCTGCGAACACGTGCTTCGTCGCCGCGCGCCGGCCCTTCAGCGCCCAGAACTGCCCGATGGTGATCGACTCTCCCCCTCGCCCCAGCTTCGCCACCCGCTGCCCGTCCGCGTCGTAGAAGAACTTCGTCGCGTTCCTCCCGCCGCCGTCGATCACCGTGTCGAGCCGGTTCTCCTCCGTCCACTCGTAGCGCCGCAAATGCGCCGGGCGCTGCGTGCACGTCGAGTCCGCCGGGTCCCGGCACTCGCGCAGCGTGTTCCCGTTCGCGTCGTAGACGAACGAGGCGTCCCCGATCCGCGTCGCCTGGTGCGGGCCCTTCCCGCCGTACCCGTACTCGAGCGCGTGGTTCGTGTGCGGCGGGTACTCGCCCCCGCCCGTCGGCCCGTGCAAGACGTGATGCTCCTGCACGTTCGACGTCATGTTGTGGATGTCCGAGTACTTGAACACCGACGTGAACGTGTCCAGCGTCGACGGCCGCGACTTCGCCTCTCCGTGCGTGTACGTGAGCCGGTGCAGGTCGTCGTACCGGTACGTGAACTCCACGTCCCCCGCGTGCGAGGGCACCGCCTCGCCCAGCGCGTTCTTCACGCCCAGCACGTTGCCGACGAGGTCGTACGAGTAGAACAGGTTCTGCAAGAGCCGCTCGCCCGGCTTGCGCGTGTACAGAGTCGCGAGCCGCCGCGTGTCCGGCTCGTACCCGTACTTCGTGACGACGCCGTTCCCGACCCGCTGGTACACCCGCTGGCCGAAGTGGTCGTACAGCAGCGCCTGCAGATATGTCTCGTACTCCGCCGGCGCGTGCGCCGTCGCAGGCCGGTCCCCCCGCGCGCTCTTCAAGAGCCCGCCGCGGTCGTACCCGTACGTCAACACCTCGCCGTCCGGGTACACCATCGACAGCATCCGCCCGAACACGTCGAGCTGGAATGTCGTCGTGTACGTCCGGCGCCGGTCCCCGGGCCGCAGCGGATCCACCGTCCGCGTCGAGCGCGCCAGGTTCCCGAGCCCGTCGTAGCCCCGCGTCTCCTCCCCGAGCTCGTCCTCCACCTTCGTGATCCGCGCCGCGCCGTTCTCGGGCGCGCCCGGCGGGCCGTAGGTGTACGTCACGTTCCGGCGCGAGGTCGGGTACCGGATCTCCTTCAGCCGCTCGAAGTCGTAGACGTAGCGGATCTCCTTCCCCTCCGCGCGGAGGTTCGCGTCCTCGCGGCGGATGAGGTTGCCCGCCGCGTCGTACCCGTACACCGTGCGGCCTGCGTCGGGGTTGTCGAGCTCGGTGCGCCGGCCGAGGAGGTCGTACTTCACGTGCGTCACGTTGCCGGCGGCGTCCGTCACGTGCTCGAGCTGGCCGAGCGGGTCGTACGCGTAGCGCGTCGTCGGCGTTCGCCCCTCCACGTGCTCCTCGACCGCGACCGTCTTCTCGGTCGCGTCGCGGTACACGGCGCGCGTCTTGCCGAGCGCGTCCGTGGCCGTCGTCTGGTGGCGGAGGATGGGATCGCCGGCCGCCCTCCCGAACGCGAAGGCGATGCGCGTGATGGCGCCGTTCGGCTCGACGGTCTGGATCGTGCGGCCGAGCGCGTCGTAGGCGAAGCGCGTCGGACGCTCGAGCGGCCGCGGCGCGTAGCCCGGGGTCATGCTGGGGTCGAAGAACGGCTGCCCCTGCTCGGCCACGCGCCCCATCGCGTCGAACACCTGGCCGCCCGTCACGGACCACCCGACGCGCGTCGCCTCGTCGCTGCCCGCCCAGACCTCGGCCGTCTTCTTCGTCTGGATGACGCGCCCGAGGCCGTCGGCGACGACCACCGTGTCGAGCGTGCCGCCCTGGGGTAGCGCGTTCCGCGTGAACGCCCACGCCGCCGGCTTCGCCGTGTGGTCGTAGCTGATGTCGATCGTCGGGGCGTCGAGCGTGAAGCCCGGCGCGGCAACCTTCGTGAGCCGCCCGAAGCCGTCGAACGCGCGCGCGGTCACCTGGCCGTTCACGTCCCGGGTCCAGGTGCTCTCGTCGGGGGCGACGGGGTCCTCGTAGCGCGCCTCCGAGACGTAGCCGTGCACGTCGCTCGTGTGGGCCACGTGGACGCCGTTGCGCCCCTCGTACTGGTACTCCACCCAGTACGCGTCGCCCACGTGGTTCTCGGGCGAGGTGACCCTCTCGACGTTCCCGGCCCACGGCGAGCCCTCTCGGAACCAGGAGAGCGCCGCCACCGCCTCGGCCGTGCCCTCGATCCGGGAGTGCAGCTCGGTGAGGTTGCAGGACGCGTCGTAGACTCCGCGGCGGTAGCGCAGCACGCCCCCCGCCCGGTTCTTCACGGTGATCTCGGTAGGCGCGCCGGTGCAGTGGATGGCCGCCGCCTGCGTAGGCCCGTAGAGCACCGTGGCGAAGACATCGTCGGCGGGATCGGCCACGTCGCCCTCGTCGTGGAACGAGGACACGTTCCCCGCACCGTCGTAACCGAAGACCTGCCGCGAGATCACTCCGGCCGTGGCCTCCCCCTCGAAGAGCCGCTTCTCCGTGGCGGTGAGCTTCATGAAGGTCGCCGCGCAGTACTCGTCCTGCGGGTACCTCAGGTTCATCGGCGTGCGGTCGAGGCACTCGCCCACCGGCGTGCCGACGAGCTCCGGCTCGTACTGGTTCAGGCTCTCGACGAGCGTCGCGCCCTGCGCGTCGAGCACGACCTCGCGCTCGAGGAGCCCCTTCGAGCGGAAGTCGTCCACGAGGAAGCGCTGCACGAGCCTCGACGCGTCGGGGTTCGTCCGGGTCACCGTCGCGAACCCGAGGAACTCGCGCTCGTTCCGGTCGTGGCGGCCGCCGTCGTACGCGTAGGCGGTCACGAGGTCGTGCCCGGTGCCCTTTGCGACGCCGTCGTGCACCGTCACCTTGGCGAGCACGTACCGGTTCTCGGGCATCTCCACCGTGTTCCCGGACCGCTCGTACTCGAGCTCGAACGTCCCGTGCAGCGGGCGGGTCACGCGCTTCAGGAGGTTTCCGCCGGCGAGCTGGTTCACGCGGGCGAGGACGGGCGCCTGGCCATCGCGCTTCAGCACGTGGTCGGCGAAGCCGTCGCCGTCGATGTCCTGCATCCCCAGCTCGAAGCCCGTGGAGCGGCCGAGCGTGGCGTTCCCGCCGGCGGAGATCTGCATCCACGGCGTGGGGGATGGCGGGGCGAGCGGGAAGGAGATCGTGAAGACGAAGCCCGTCGTCGGCAGCTCGGTGTGCGTACCCGTCGCCTCGACGGGGTCGATTCCGCCCCAGGACGACTTCCAGAAGCCCGCGAGCAGCGACTCGACTCCCCCGAGGCTCGAGAAGCCGGTCTGGAAGGTGGGCTTCGCCTCGGATGGCCAGGACGGCGCCGTCCAGTGCTCGGGCCGCGCGAACCCGTAGCCCTCGTTCACGCTCACGAGGAAGTCGGCGGACCCGTTGCCCTTCGCGACGTAGTCCGGCAGCCCATCGCCGGTCACGTCCACGAGCGTCACGTTCGTCGCGGACAGGCTCGACTCGGAGGACACGGAAGCGCCGTACGACTCGGTCGAGTCGATCTTGCCGCCCAGGCTGCCCATGAGGGTAACGGTCGAGACCTGCCGGAGCGCCGACGGGTTCCGCGAGTGCGCGAGCATGCCGCCCGCGACTGCGATGGTCTTGTCCGTGTCCTCGTCGCCGTCGGGGTTCTCCGCGCCGCTCGGATCGAGGCTGCCCGCGAGGCCGGGGAGCACGTCCTGGTCCCATGCCTGGGTGGAGATGCAGTCCTCGCCACGCGCGAAGGAGGTCCCGAGGTTGAGGCGCACGGAGAACCCGGGACAGCCGTCGGTCCTCCTCACCGCGTCGGGGAGGCCGTCACCGTTCACGTCGACGAGGTCCTCGACCGTCGTCGAGACGTTCACGCCCACGCCGAGCCCGCCGGTGAAGCTGCGATCCGGCAGGCGCCCCGCCACCGCCTGGACCCGGTTCTTCGACGAGAGGAGCTTCACCGCCTCCGCGAGGCCGAGCCCGGCCTGGCCAGAGACGTCCACGTTCAGCCGGGGCTGGATCGGGATGGTCACCTGGCCGCCCGGCGTGTAGGAGCACGCGTTCGTGAGGCGGGCGGGGATCTTCTTCTCGACTCCGAGGAACGTGGCGAGCTTGCCCGAGTCGAGGTCGGACACGTCCGGCGTGCTGCTCGAGAGGATGACGTCGGGGATCCGATCGCCGTTCAGGTCGACGAGATCCTCCTGCTGGTGCGACATGCCTGCGCCGATCGACAGGCTGAACGGGCCGGCGGTCACGCCGCCGGTCACCGAGGTCGACACGCTCGTGCGGCCGACGTCGCCGATCCCGAAGCTCGAGTCCACGACGGCCGCCCCGGCCGCCGGCGTCACCGCCCCGCCTCGGCGGGCGGCGTGCAGTCCGCCCGCGATCGCGTAGGCGTTCGCGTCCGCCGAGATCCACGCAGGCACGCCTGGCAAGAGCCCCGCGTCGAGCCCGCGCCGGGTCCCATCCGCGCTCGGGACGAGGAGCGCCATGAGGCGACCCCGCTGCCGCTCCGCGCTCGCTGGGTTCTTCAGCCGGCTTCGCAGCATCAACTTGTAGTATTGCTTCCGCTGCTCATCCGTGAGCCCACCGGGCGGCTCCGGGGGCTCCGGGTACTCCTCCTTTGGCGCGCTCCGGAACACCCACGGCTGGAACGTCTCGTCCCCGCGGCCCTGCCACACGCCGTACCGCCAGCCGTGGAACCCGCCACCGAGCAGCGGCCTGTTTCCGTCGGACAGCTCGGCCTCCTCGCCGCAGGAGGTCATCACCGCGCCCGGCAGCTCTCCCGGCTCGAGCTCCACGGGCTCACTCGCGCCGTCCGGGCGGAACTTCAGCTCCTCGACGCGGTAGTGGCCGCCGTAAACGAGCTCGCCGTGCGCCTCGATGAACACCGGGACGCCCTTCTTGACGCTGAACGACACGCTCTTCCGGAGCGTGTTCACCACGTCGCCCCTGTCGTCGCGGGCCGGCAGGGTCCAGCTCCCGTACGAAGCCTGGGGGCTGCGGACCGAGAACGTCACCGGGCTCCTGAGGAGCTTCGCGAGGTGCTCGAGCGCCTTGGCGGGGTCCCAGGAGGTTCGATAGTCGACCTTCCCCGACACCGTCACGGTCACGGTCCCGTTCGCCCAAGGCACGAACGGCCTCGCGAGGCGCGCGTCGGGAAGGTAGCGCTCGGTGTCCGTCACCTGGACGGGCACGTGCACGGGGACGTTCGGCGTGGCGCGGAACGTGAGCGCGGGCCGTTCCTCTTCGGTCGGCGATCGACAGGTGCCGCCCTCGCGGACGCACGTGAGCTCCCCGTCGATCCTCCAGACGACGGCGCCCGGATCGATGGGCAGACGGCTCCGGATCCAGAACACGAGCGTGCCGCCCGACTCCACATCGCGCTCGAGGGTCGTGTCGCGCGTGGACTCGTCCGCCGACGCGAGCGGGAGGTAGATCGGCGTTCCCTCCGGATCGCCGGCGCGGCAGGGCGGGAGCGCGGACAGATCCGCACCGGGCGCGAGGTACTGCGCGCACGCGACGACGTCGTCGCCGGCCGGCCACTTGTCGAGGCGACCGTGGATGCGGATGCGGCCGTCCCTCGGGACCGTCACGGCGCTGAAGTGGCCGCCAGCGAGCCGGAAATCGGCGGCGGAGTCGTACTGGTACACGGGCGTGCCGGTCGCGTCGACGCGCTCGCGCTCGTACTCGTCCACGAACGCGGCGGCGTTGCCGAGCCCCGACTGGAAGTAGCTGACGACCGGCGCGAACCCGACCTGCTCCGGCGCGTAACGGCTGCCGTCGGCGCGCGTGCCGAGCGGGAAGTCCGAGAGCGTGGAGAGGACGAAGTAGAGGAGCTCCCCGCGGCGGACGTACGCACGGCGCGCGAGCGGCGTCGCCGCCTCCCCGTCGGCGGGGTACTTCACGAGCTCCGCGAGCTGGAACATGAGCGGCGGCGCGCCGGGCGGAGGCGCCGCGCCGGTCGGCGGAGCCTGGAACACCCGGAGCCGCACGCCGTCGTGCCGGCCGGCGACGAGCACCTCGTTCGCGAAGCGCAGCGCCCCCGTCACGTCGACCGCGCCGTCGAACGGCGCCGTCCACTCGAGGACCACGTCCTCGGGCGCGACTGCCGCCTTGCGCGCGTCGCTCGCTGCGGCGGGCGCACCGGCCGCGGGGTCCGTCGCCGAGAGGGGGATCGCGAGGTGCGGGTTCTGCAGCACCGGCGCAGGGACTGCCTGATCGAAGCAGGCGCCGCCGCGGCAGCCGGGCTGGCCGAACCAGACCTGCCCGCGCGACAGGAGGTCTGGCACGCCGTCGCCGTTCGCGTCGAGCACGAGCTCCTTCGACTCGGTCGTCGAGTACGTCCCCCCGAACGTCGCCGCGAACGCGTCGAACCCCATGACCTGGACCGCGCCGCTGAAGGCCTGGCTCGTCTCCTTCCCGAGCCGGGCCCCCGGGACGACGAAGGCCGTCCCCTTCACCGGCACGGTCGGATCGTCCCGCCCCACCGTGAGCTCCGGGACCGCCGGCCGGTTGAGCCAGGCGCCGCCCCTTCGGAACAAGCGGTCCGGCAGCCCGTCGCCGTTCGCATCCAGGAAGGTCGCGTCGGTCCTCGACTCGCGACGGTTCACGTCGAGGGCGAACCCGACGGTTCCGGTGGGCTTCGTCGCGCCGATGCTGACGCCCACGAACCCGTGCCCGCCGAAGCCGGTGTCCCGCGACGCCGTCATCGCGGCGGGGTCCTCGCCGTCGGGCTCCCGCCAGGCGACATGGGGCGCGAACGCCGAGACCTTCCCTCCCCGGTCGTGGGCGACCTTGCTCGTGTACTCGAAGCGGTGCTCGTAGAAGTCCCGGCCCCCGCCGTCGCGCACCTTCACCTTCGAGAGCCGCTGCTTCCCGAAGTCGCCGTCCTCGTACTCGAGCGCGTAGTCGCGGACGACCTTGCCCTCGGAGAGAACGCGCACGCCGCCGAGGAGCTTGCGAGTCACGACCTTGAAGCCGAGCCGGCCCGAGGTGACGACGTCCGGCCGATCGTCCTCGGCGTGCGCGAGCACCACGCGGTACGGCGCCCCCTCGCTCGACGTCGCGTCTCCGCGGCGCCCACGCTCGGTGTAGACGATCTCCGCCAGGTACACCTGGCGGAAGTCCTCGCGGTGCAGCTCCGAGCGGCCGTCGCCCTGATCGTGCTGGTAGGCGAAGCGCGTGGTGTTCCCGTTCGCGTCGACGACCCGCTCGAGGAACCACTGGCCGACGTCGTACGTGGCCGTCCGGCTCGGGGCGGAGGTGACGCGCGGGATGTAGCTCGTGAGGCGCGCGTTCGGGTCCTTGCCGTAGACGAGCAGCGTCCCGCCCTTGTCCGTCACCTCGAACCAGTGGGTGGTGGTGTTCGTGCCGCAGCGTACGACGTGGCGGAACTCGCGCTCGACGCGCGCCCGGTACCTGCGCCCGGCGCTCCCGTCGAGGCAGGTGGCCGGCTCCGAGGCGGGCACGAGCTGCGCGCCGTCGAGCACGTAGCGCTCCTCGCCGTCGTACACGGGCACTCCGTAGCGGGTGTCGATCGAGACGCTCGACGTGGGCAGGTCCCAGCCGACGCCGACCCAGCCGCCGCCGCCGCTCGAGTCGTAGACGAGCCCGAGCGACGGCTGGTAGGCGCCGCGCGCCCTCGGCAGCCGGAACGGGAACGACACGCTCGCGGTGCCCTGGCTGTTCCCGCTCGGCGGCTCGACGAGATCGATGCCGGAGGTGGGGTCCGCGGCCTTGAGGTCCTTGATGGACGTGGGATCGAACGACACCGGCCCCGGGTGCTCGGGCATGACCAGCACCGCGTTCACCATGAAGGTGAAGTGGGTGGTCTCGCTGACGATGCGCCGGACGTCCCGGCGGACCTCGGCCCGCGGCAGCGTGAGCCAGCGCCGCTCCGCGTCGTCGTAGTAGTAGGTCTGGATCTCCGCCGGCGTCATGCCCTCGGGCAGGAGCTCGGGGTCGTACGGAAGGTGAATGCGGACCGGCTTCGCGAAGCGCTGGCCCTTCGGCAGGAAGCGGTAAGCGGAGTGCGCCGGGGCGCTGACGTTCACCATGCCGGCGTCGAGCGGCGGCATGACCTCCGGACCCTTGCGCGTGATCCCGATCCGCGTCGCCGCTCCGACCGCCCCCTCGGGCGCCTCGAGCAGCACCTCCGACCCGAGCGCCACGCTCCCGCCCTTCGGGCCGAGCAGCCCCCAAGCCGTGGCGTTCTCCGCGCCGAAGCGCGCGTCCTCTCCCGTGGTCGCGCCCCCGGCGTCGGGCTCCAGCTCCGCCGCCCGGTCGTCATCGAGGTACACGATCTTCACGGCCTCGGCGCCGTCCGGGAAGCGCGCGCGGAGCTCCACGGCCCAGCTCCCGGTCGCGCCCGTCGCTCGCTCCAGCGGGACCGCGAACGCGCCATGGGTGCCGACCGGGACGCCGTCCACCTCGATCGTTCCCCGCCCCGCCGGCGACTCCGCCCAGCCCGCGACGTACGCGCGGTTCCCGAACCGCTCGCCCACGAGCGCGCCGCCCCGCAGCTCGAGCCCGGGCGAGCTCACGATGAGGTGCCGCCCGCCCACGCGCGGGCCCACGCCGCTGCCGCCGAGCGACAGCTCCGCGACGCTCGCCGCGGGCACGCCGGGGCGCGCGGCGGGCTGGAACGTGAGCGCCACGGCCGCCGCCACCCGCCCGGCGAGCGGCAGCGGCGTCGTGCCGCGCTCGAGCTCCACGCCGCCCTGCTCGCTCCAGGCCCGCCCGTCGAACGTGCCGAGCGCGTGGAGGCGCACCGGCTCGGACTGGATCCGGATCGAGCCCTCCTCCACCGCGAGGGCCCGGTCCAGCCCGAGCTCGGTCCGCTCGCCCGCGAAGCCGGCGGAGGTGTCGGGGTCGCCGTCGAGCGCGGCCCGGTGCGCCCGCTCGGCGTCCCGGTCGAACCCGTTCGCGCCCGAGTCGAGGAGGAGCAGGAGCCGCAGCCCGTGGATCGTGACCTCGGCGGTCGCCTCCTGCGGAAGGCACAGGAGGACCGTGTCCTTGCCGGTGAGGGTCTCCGGATCGAGCTCGTCGACCTGCGTGGCCACCCGGCGCGTCGCCGGGAGGGCGAACCCGCCCGCGGGCGCGCCGCCGTTCACGCTGCGCGAGAGCTCGAAGGGACGGCGGAGGTTCGCGTCGTAGACGAGGTAGGCGCGCCGCGCGCTCCGCACGAGGACGCCTGCGTCGAGCACCGCGCGGACGCAGCCCGTGTCGCCGCCGCCGGGTCGCAGCATCGCCGCCACGGGCTCGGCCAGGATCGCCGCCGCGTCGTCGGCGCCTCGCGGCGAAGCTCCGTCGCCCATCGGCCCCGAGGGCGCCGCGCCACGCGGCTCGACCGTATGCGCGAGCGCGAGCGGGTCCTGCCGCTCGCTCCGCCTGCCGGCGCCCCAGAGCTCGATCTCCGAGAGGCGCGCGCCCGGACCGGTGGGCTCGAGCTCGAGCGTCACCGTCTGGACGGGCGCGGAGAGCTCGGCGGCCTGCCACCCACCCTCCGCGGCGGGCTCGAGGGCGCCGAGGTGCGCCGCGCGGATCGCGAGCGCCTGGGCGCCGTGAACCTTCAGCGCCCGGAGCTCGGTCGGGCGCGCGAGGCGCAGCGTGAGCCGGGTGCGGCGCTCGATGGAGACGCCGGTGGTGGTGTCCCGGTCGACGAGCGCGCCAGCATCCACGCCGGCGTCGGTGAACGCCTCGATGGGCGAGAGCCGCACCGAGCCGCCGCGCGGCGCCTCCTTGCAGGCGAGGGCGGCGAGCGAGGCGGAGAGGACGAGCGGGAGGGTGCGCGGGCGACGAAGCATGATCATCACCTCGACGCCGCGGTGAAGCTCGCGGCGACGTAGGGGTACTCGGAGACGGCGAAGCCGGTGGGGACGGCGCCGCCGGACATGTCCGCGTCGGTGGCGGCGACGTAGACGTCGTAGGTGACGCCCGGGGTGAAGCTCCCATCGGGCAGCCGCGCCGGCGGCTCGGCGACCCACTGGCTCGCAGCGGGAGCGCCCGTCGCGGAGTCCCACACCTCGACGAGGTAGGCGCGCGCGCCCGCGACCGGGGTCCAGCTCACCGAGGCGCCCCCCGCGCCCGCCGGCGCCGCCGCGGCGTCGAGCACGAACGGGAGCGGCGCAGGGTCGCCCACGGTGAAGGTGGTCGAGAGCGCGAGCGCGCCCGCGGTGGCGGTGAGCGCGTAGGCGCCCGGGATCGCGGGGATGTCGTATGACCAGACCATCTGGCGCGGGAAGCGCGCCGGGTACGTGAACGCCACCGGCGCGGAGGCCGGGAGCTGCGGCCCGACGACGGTCACGTCCCACGGGAGGTCGGTGGGCGTACCGTCGGCGGCGGCGATCGCGACCCAGATCGCGAGGCCGCGCGTCGACGTGCCGAAGTCGAAGGCACCGCCGGCGGCGGAGAGCGTCACGGCCGGCGCGGCCGCGTCCGGGCGCACGAACCCGAGCCGCGCCTCCGAGACGTCGAAGCGAGCCGGGAGGGGCGGCTCCTGTGCGCCGGAGGCCGCGAGGGCGAGGAGATCGGCGGTGAACGCGAGCACGGACGCGACGTACGCGCCCGGCGGCAGCGCGGACAGGTCGCACGCGGGCTCGTGGACCGCGAGCTCGAGCTGCGGGACGCCGGCCGCGTACACCCGGCACGCGTAGCTCGCCGCGCCCGGGACGGCGGGCCAGGTGATCGACGAGGCGTCGCCCGACAGGACGGGCTCCGGGAGCGTCAGGCCTCCCGCGGTGGAGACCGAGAGCCCGCCCCGGACCGAGAGCGACTCTCCCGTCACCTGCAGCGCGTAGCGCTCGCCGTCGCGGACCGCGACCTCCGGCCACCACCACGCCGCGTAGGACCCCGCCCCGCCTGCCGGGTAGACGCCGTCCGCGAGCGGTCCGGCGCCGTCCGACACCGCGGCCGTCCCCGGCGCCGCGGGCCCGGCGCCGCTCGCGTCCCGCAGCGTGGCGAGCACCGCCAGGCCCACGCGCCCGGAGCCGTCCTGGTAGGTGCCGCCGCGGGCGGCGAGGCGATAAGCCCCGGCGTCCGAGGAGCCGCCGCTGCACGCGGCGAGCGCGGCGAGCGCGAACGGAACGGCGGCGGACCACGAGCGAGCGCGGCGCATGCTTCCCCCCTCTCGTGCACGCGGGGAGAGGGCGAGGTCGCTGCGCTCCCCGGCATTCGGTATGCCCTAGGGCCACGTGGGTCCGGGCTTTTGCTCCCCCGCCTCGCGGTCGGGGTCGCTCTTGTCGTGCCGAGGGCCCCACGTTCGCGGGAGCGCACCGTCAGTGTCAAGCACGAACAGTCAACGTTCCGCGATCACTGCAGGTGCGGCTCGTCGCCCGCCCTGGCGCGCCGAAGGGTCGCGCTTACCCCTGTGCGATGAGCACGCACGGCGGCACCCGCCATGCTCGTGGCCGATGCATGGCAGCGCGATTACCCCTGTCGCCGCCTCGGGCCGACACGCAACCGCCCGTGCCTCACGCGCCGCGCCCACCTGGCAGCCCCGAGCCACAGAAGCGCGTTGACGATCACGGCCACGGACACCTCGCCAATCGCTCCAGCGAGCTTGCTCGGGGAGAACAGCTCGGGCAGCAGCTTCTCCACGACGAACAGGCCCACGGGGCTTCCGGGCAAGAGAAGGGCAACGCCCGAGAAGAAGATCTGCGGGCCGCAGCACAGCACCCACGGCGACCCGAGGTAGCACGCCACCCCGGCCATCTGGAGCGCTGCAAACACCTTCCAGGTTCTGCTGCTCATGGCAACTCCGGCGCCAGGCGCAGGTCATTCGAGATGATCAGTGGGTTGCCCGGCCGCGGTGCCATGCCCGCTGCTCGTCCTGGTACTGCGCCGGGCACGGACCGACCTCCTCATTCGCCGTCACCGTCCCAATGGTCATCTATACGCGACGAAGACGAAAATGGACTCGCAAGCGCAATGGTAAGCAAGCACCCCGACCCAGAGAATGAGTGCAGCGCGAATACGGACCCACCAACGAGCTCCCGGTGCCCTCCACCCGGCCGCTGCGAAAGCCATGGCGGGCAGGCCCCACCCCACGACGAGGAACCCAAGCGTCCACCACGACGAGCGGCCACAGTGGTCCAGCTCGTAGCAGCCGGCCGGAACGCGACCCCACCGGCGACCCAGATCCATGGCGCTGATCCACGCCGCGGAGAGCGATGCGATGGCCAACCCCATTGCCGCAGACACGCTCGCCAGCGCCGCTCGCCTCCCCAGGTCGTGAAGGCGGCACGAGGCTGCGTCTGCCGGCCTGGAGGGGCAGTCACGTCCTTGTTCCCGTGGGTGCGGGCCGGTCAAGGCTCCGCGCAGAGGGTCGTGCACTGTCCGCTGCTCGCGTAGTCGCACACGTCCGTCGGCCTGCACTGCGACTGCAGCGAGCAGGTCTCGCCCGGCGCGCGCCAGGCCGTGCAGACGTACGCCACGCCGCTCCAGGAGCACCACCCGCCGATGCAGGGGCGGCCCTCGCCGTTGACGTTGCTACAGAGCTCCGACGGCTTCGGACCGTCCACGCACGTGCCGCCCGCGCTGCAATAGAGCCCCGGGCCGCAGGCGTTCTCCCCCTGCGTGCAGCTCTCGCCTGGTCCGCGCCACGCGACGCAGGTGGAGGCGCTCGAGCACCGGTAGCCGATCGCGCACTCCTCATCCCGCGTACAGCTCCCCGACGTGGCCCGCGGGCGGCACTTGCTGTCGTAATACGAGTTCCACTGGCAGAAAAGGCCGGGGCCGCACCAGATGTCGTTCAGGCATGGGCCGTCCACCCCCGCCAGCGGCGTACACACGGGCGTCGCCAGGAGGATGTTGCAGGAGGTCCCCGCGGCGCAGGGCAGGCCCGATTCGCACGGTGATCCGGAAGGGATCGGCGTCCAGCAGGTGCTGGGGCACGCGTCGGGCGACCAGAGGCAGACGCCCGACGCGCAGCTCTCGTCCGAGAAGCACGCCTGGCCGTCCGCGACCTTGCCGGCGACGGCCGCCCCGCAGTCCGCCTGGGGGTAGGTCCCGTTCATGAACGCCTCGAGCACGTCGCAGCTCGCCGTCTCGAGGAAGGAGAGGCACGCACCGGCGCGCGCGCCGTCGTACGTCGCGCGTCCCGCCGCCACGGCCTGCACCGGGTCCGCGCATCGCGCCGCCGGCGCGAACACCGCCGCCGCCTCGGCCGCCGAGGCCCGCTCGCAGGCCGCCCAGCGGGCCGCGTACGCGCCCCAGTATGCGTCGCAGTACTCGGAGACCGTCGCGGGCGCCGATCCGCCGCCGGGGCCGCCACCGCCGCCGGGGTCGCCTCCGCCGGAGCTCGAGCACGCGGCGGCGAGGAGCAGGAACGAAAGCGCGATCCTCTTCGACGTCATGTGTCCTCCCGACTCCAGCGTTTCACTTCGAGACGGCGAACACGAGGTCGTCATGATCGTCGAACTCTCCGGTGCTGCAAGGTTGCTGCGTCCCCGCGTGGCGCAGCTGCACTCGCACCGCCTGCAGCGCCCCCGGCTCGAGGACGTGATCGACGCCGAGCACCTGGAGGCCGGCGCGGGTCGGCTTGAGCGTCGCCACCCAGCGCCAGGAGGGGGACAGCGCGTTCGGCGCGACGTAGACGTCGAGCGCGTCGGTCACGTAGCTCGCGGTCGCCCAGACCTTCGCCTCGATCCGCACGGCGCCGCCCTCCTTGAGGCCGGCGGCCCGGTCGACCGCACGGACCGCGATGACGTCCACCGACTCGTCCTGGTGGAAGAAGCCCGACGCGCCGTCCGGGCAGCTCGCGGCGATCGTGTTGGGCGCCGAGGGCTCCGGGCCGAGCGGGCCGCGTCCCACGACGAGCCCTCCCGTCCAGCAGCTCGCCCCCGCGAGCGCGCACTTCGGGGCCTTCAGCTTCCTGTCGAAGGACGCGAGCCCCGTCTGAGCCACGTGCACGGTCACCGGTGCGCTCTCCCCGACGTTCTTCCCCGCGTCGTAGGCGCGCGCGACGAACCGGTAGTCCGCGCCGTCCGCGAGCCCCGCGAGGCTGGTCGGGAAAGCCCACGGCGCGGCAGTGTCGGTGGCGACGAGCGTCTCGACGCCTGCCGCGTCGAGCCGCACGAGCTTCACCTCCGTCACCGCCACGTTGTCGGTGGCCGTCACCTGCACGGTGATCGCCCCGGAGGCCGTCTCGCCGTCCACGGGAGCCGTGATGGTGGCGGTCGGCTTCACCACGTCCTCGACCTCGACGGAGACCGGCGCGCTCCTCGTCCAGTTGCCCGAGTAGTCGAACGCCACGGCCGTCAGGCTGTAGGTCCCCGGCGCGAGCCCCGTGGTGTCCCAGCTCGCCGTGAAGGGCGCGGACCCGTCGGAGGACAGGGCGCCCCCGTCCACCTCGAAGTCGACGTGCTCCACGCCGACGTCGTCGCTCGCGGCGGCGGCCACCGCGATCGCATCGCGCACCTTCGCGCCGGCCGTGGGAGCGGAGATGGACACGGATGGAGGCGTCGTGTCCGGCGTGCCCGGCTCGGTGGCGATCACGACGTCGTCCCGGTCGTCGTACCCGGTGGTCCCGCAGGCCTCCGGGAGCCCGCCGCCCCGGAGGGCGACGCGGACGACCTGCCGCTCCGAGTAGGCGAGCGGAATGGTCGCCGACAGGGTCTGCTCGCCCGTGAGCGTCGGCTCGACCGTCGCGCGCAGCACGAACTGCGGCGCCGCAGCGTCGGCCGCGACGTAGACGTCGAGCCGGTCGTAAACAGGATCGGCGACGAAGGCCCGCACCTCCACCCGCGCGAGCTTGCCGCCGGTGAGGGGCGCGCCATCGAGCGACGAGATCGCGACGTGCTCGATCGACTCGTCGCTCCGGTACACGCCCTCCGTGCCGTCGGGGCACCCGTCCACCGTGTTCGAGGCGTTCGCCTCCGGGCCGAGAGGCCCGCGCCCCATGAGCAGGATCCCCGTGTGGCAGAACGGCGAGACCACGTCACAGGACGGCGCCCCCGCCACGGGATCGAACGCGGCGCCGGGGTTCTGGACGTTCATCGTCACCGGGTCGCTGACGGCGGTGTTGCCCGCGGTGTCGTAGGCCTTGCTCGTGAGGACGTGATCGCCGTTGGCAACGGAGGTCGTGTCGAGCGTCGCCTCGAACGGCGCGGCGGTGAACGTGGCGAACGGCACGTCGTCCACGCGCAGCTCGACCTTCGCCAGCTCACCGCCCGGATCGGCGGCGTCGGCCGCCACGCGGATCGTGCCTGCGACCTGCGCGAGCCCGGAGACCGGCGCCCGCAGCGTGGTGGTGGGCGGCGTGATGTCGCCGGTCCTCACCCAGACGAGAGGCTCCGACTTCGAGTCCCCGACGTTTCCACCGAAGTCGAACGCCTTGGCGTAGAGGAGATAGGTCCCCGACGGAACGGTGCTGCTCGCCAGCGTGAACGTCCACGGCGCGCCGGAGGTCGTCTCGCCCACCTTGAACCCGTAGGTCGTGTAGGGCACGTGCAGCCAGAACTCGACGCGCTTCACGGAGCTGTCGTCGGCGGCGTCGGCGGTGAGCTGGACCTCGCCGCTGAGATAGGAGCCGGACGGCGGTGACGTGACGCTCACCGTCGGCGGGGTCAGGTCCTCACGCCTCACGGTGACGCTCGCGGTCCCGACGTTGCCGACGCCGTCGTACGCGCTCGCGGAGAAGACGTAGCTGCCGTTGGGAGCGCGCGAGAAGTCGTACGGGATCTCCCAAGGCGCGCCCGTGTTGGTGCCGAGGGAGACGCCGTCGAGGAAGAACTCCACCTTGCGGATCCCGCTGTCGTCGGTCGGGTCCACCGAGAACGTGACGGCGTTCGGGACGACCGCCCCCTCCTCCGGTGCGAGCACCTTCACGTCCGGAGGCGTCACGTCGTTCACCGTCAGGGTCACCGGCGCCGACTCGGTCACGTTCCCCTGGAGGTCGGTCCCGCGCACGCGAAGCGCGTACGTGCCGTTCGCCGGGGCCCGCAGCTCGAACCCCCACGGGGCCACGACGTCGCTCCCCTGGAAGACGCCGTCGAGGAACAGGTCCACCTTCGCCACCGCTCCGGCGTCGGTCGCGCTCGCCGCGACCTCGATGAGGTTGGACGGCAGCGACGCCGCGTCGAGCGGCTCCAGGATCGCCACCGTGGGCCCGGTGAGATCGGCGAGCGTGACCGCCACCTCGTCGGTCGCGATGTTGCCGGCGCCGTCGTGCGCGACCGCCCGCAGCACGTACTCACCGTTCGGAAGGAGCGCCGGGTTCCAAGCCGCCGTGTACGGCGTCGCGGTGAGCTGGGCGATCGCGTAGGTCTTCCCCTTCCAGTCGTCGGCGGTCACCATCACCTTCGACACGAGCCGATCGTCCGCCGCCGCGACCTCGACCGTGGTGCTCTCCGCCAGCACCCCGCCGGCCGCAGGCGCAACGATCTCCACCGTCGGCGGCGCGCCGTCCGCGGTGCCGCCCCCCACCTCGAAGACGAGGTCGTCCCGGTCGTCGAAGCCGCCCGAGGTGCAGACCGCCGCCGCGTCCCCGCCGCGACGGAAGGCCGCGCGGACCGCCTGCGTGCCGCCCGCGGAGAGCGTGTACCAGGCCGTGAGCGTCTGCGGGCCGGAGGCCACCGGCGTCAGCGTGATGAGGTGGCGCCACGAGGGCGGGCTCACCGCCGGCGACGCGTACAGGTCCAGGGAGTCACCCAGCTCGCCGCCGACGATCGCGTCCACCTCCAGCTTCACGTTTCCGCCGACCACGAGCGGCTTCCCGTCGTCGGAGGAGATCCGGAGCTGCTCGATCGACTCGTCCAGCTGGTACACCCCGAGCTCGCCGTCGTGGCAGACACAGCCCGCGGGATCTGCGTCGCACCCGCCGCGGAGCACGCTCGGGGCGTACCGCTCCGGGCCGAGCGCCGCGCGCCCGCGGACCAGGTCCCGCGAGTCGCAGGAGGCGGCGAGCGTCTCGCACCGCGCGATCCGCAGCCCCGGGTCGAGGTGGGCGACGCCCGGGTTGCTCACCGTGACAGAGATCGCCGTCGAGTCGGTCGCGTGGCCGGCCGAGTCGTACGCCCGGACCACGAGGGAGTGCGCGCCGTCGAGCGACGTGGAGGTGTCCCAGGCGATCTCGAACGAGCTCGAGTCGCTGCTGCCTCGCCAGCGCCCGTCGACGAGCAGCTCGATGCGCGTGAGCCCGTGGTCGTCGCTCGCCGTGCCGGTGACGTTCACGGCGCCCGTGAGGGCGTCGCCTTCCACGGGCGCCGTGACGGCCACCGTCGGAGCGGCGTCGTCGGCGGTGGGCGTGAGCTCCACACCTCGCGTGTAGACGAGCCGATCGGGCGTGAACCCGGGCGCGCCCGCCGGAGCGCGGGTCGCGCTCGCGACGAGCACCCGGACGACGTCCTGCGGGGTCGCCGCCGGGTTCCGCGAGAGGAGGAGGGCCACCGCGCCGGTGACGTGCGGCGCCGCCATCGACGTGCCGGAGAGCGGCAGGTCGGCGACCGCCGTCGTGTTCCACGCAGAGACGATCCCGGCGCCGGGCGCGACGAAGTCCACGCAGTCGCCGACGTTCGAGAAGGGCGCGAGCTCGTCCACCGGCGCTCCACCGACCACCGGAGGCGTCCGCTGCTGCAGGGCGGCGACGGTCAGCGCGCCGGGCGCGCGCGCCGGAGAGACGTCGCAGGCGTCCTTGCCACCGTCGCCCGCGGCCACCACGACCACGATGCCGCTCGCGGTCGCCGCCTCCACAGCCGCGTCGATCGCCGAGGATGGGCTGGCGAAGAGGCTGAGGTTCGCGACGGACGGCCGGGAGTGGTTCGCGATCACCCAGTCGAGCCCCGCGACGACGCTCGAGGCGCTGCCGTTCCCGCTGCAGTCGAGGACGCGCACCGACCGGATGCTGGCGCCCTTCGCGACGCCGTAGGGCCCTCCGGCGATGGTCCCCGCGACGTGGGTGCCGTGACCGCTGCAGTCCCCGACGACGCCCTCGCCGAGGGCGTCGAACGCGAAGGAGGCCCGCCCGCCGAACGCGGCGTGTGACGTGAGCACGCCGGTGTCCAGCACGAACGCGTCCACGCCTACTCCGGTCCAC
This sequence comes from Anaeromyxobacter sp. SG17, assembly GCF_022690695.1. Classification (NCBI taxonomy): domain Bacteria; kingdom Pseudomonadati; phylum Myxococcota; class Myxococcia; order Myxococcales; family Anaeromyxobacteraceae; genus Anaeromyxobacter; species Anaeromyxobacter sp. SG17. The sequence goes on along the minus strand of NZ_JALCYX010000011.1, from coordinate 55,152 downwards.
CGATCGTCCCAGCCGTACCTGTCGTCGAGCGCGGCGCCGCGCTGGTCGACGCGGTCCAGACCCCAGGTCGGACCGTACTGCCAGGCGACGGCGGCCGCCCGGGCGACGCCGTCCTGCTCGACGCGCTCCACGCGCGGATCGAGCGCGACGGCGCCGGCGGCGGCGAGCCCGGCGCGCATGGAGAAGCCGCGCAGCGCGTGCTGGTAGACGTTCAGCACGGTGGCGCCGTGATCGTTCGCGACGCTCGCCGCGACCGCGGCCACGTCCGCTGCGCCGTCGCCAGCCGCGAGGACGACGAGGTACTGATCCGGGATCGGCTGCTCCACGCGCGCGATCCGCTCGGCTCCGGCGGGGGCGGCCTCCGAGGACCTACCTCGGCTCGAGCAGCCGCCACCGGCGGCGAGCGCCAGCGCGAGAGCTGCCGTTAGACTCACCGTTGAATGCCTGGACATGTCCTCTCCCCGAGGGCCGCCCGCGAAGACCGGCGCCCGTCCCTGCGTACGAGCCGATGGCGCCGCTCGGCGCCCGCCTGCCTACATCCCGGCGATCGCCTTCTCGTCGACCTTCATCGCGGCGTCCCTCACCGCCGCTTCCACGACTTCCCTGCGCGCCCCGGAGCGCCGCTCCGACGTCAGCCGCTGTCGGAGCACCTCCTTCAGGTCGTCGAACGACGGCCGCTGCTCTCGCTCCCGGACGACGAGCTTCACGACGTGCAGCGCGCTCGCCGTCTCGACCACGCGCGGGAGGATCGCCCCGGCCTCGGTCAGCTCGAACGCGGCGGCGGACAGCTCGGGCCCGTACAGCGACGTGAGCTCCTCGCGGCTCATCGGCGGCAGCTCGCCGTTGAGCGCCCGGGTGCGCGGGTCCTCCGAGCGGAGCCGCGCGAGGTTTCCGAACGCGAGCGGGTCGAGCGGGCGCTGCTGCGCCGCCGCCAGCGCGGCCTGGGCCGCGCCCAGCTTCCGCGCCCGCGCGGCGGCGTCCGGAGCCTCGAAGGCGATGACCGCGAGCCGGACCCGCTCCGGCCGCTGAAGCTCCATCTCGTGCTCCGCGAACCAGGCCCGCACCTCATCGTCGCTCAACGGCCGGCCGGCGGCTGACTCCTCGACCTTCTTCTCGACGAAGGCGCTCGACAGCTCCTGCGCGTAGCTCCGCGCGAACTCGCCCGTGCGGTGGAAGCCCTCCGCCTCGGCTCGACGCGCGAGCAGGAGCGTCCGCGTCCAGCCCTCGACGAACTCCTTTCGCGCCGCAGGGTCCGTGAGCTGCGCGCGAAGTGGACCATCCTTCGGCCCGGCGAGCGCCTCGATCTCGTCGGCGGTCACCTTCTCACCGTCGAACCGCGCGAGGACGGCGCCGCTCGACGGGCGGCCGTCGAGCGGGCTGCCGCCACCGCCAGCGTGGCCGATGAAATAGCCCGCGACACCGGCGATCACCGCCGCGATGACGGCGGTCACGACCTGTCGCCTGGAGCTGGTGAGTCCTGCAGGAGTCTCGTTGTCGCTCACTCGATCACCGTTTCTGGCCAGCTAGACCCGCGGTCAATGTGGCGTTGCGGCTGATAATTGCCCGACCGCGATGCCATGACCGCTCCACGACGGGCTCTCATTACTCTCGGTCGGGATGCCTCATTCTCCTTCTCAGGGTCGCAATACCTAGATCGAGCACCACCGCGAGACCCAGTGACACGACCGGGACCCACAGGCGTTGCCCTGGCGCCGAGTGACCACCATTGAGTGCGCGCGCTATTTCTCCGATGCCCCACGTCACGGCGCTGAACAACAAGGACACGACATTCAAAAGACCGCGAACCCCGCGATCGTCATACCGCGTTCCCAGAGCATCGCCCAACCACTGCAACACCAGCCCGAACGCGACATAACTCGTCACGATACGTCGACTGATCAATCCGATCGTTGACGCCACTATCGTCACCTTGCCCTCCCCTGCGGCACGGGGACACCGGGCTGGGCTCCCCCTCCCTGACCGGCTCCGTTAGGCGCAAACGACGCCCTTGGGACTGGGCGGTCGTAACCCGGCGTGCTTACCGGCAGCACCGGAGGCGCAACGCCGGCCGCCTCCAGCAGGCCGGAGACGTAGGAGTTCGAATTGAATCCATCATCGGCCACGAACATGCTTCTATTTGCCGGGTTGGCCTCAGGAAACAGGTCGTAATCCAGGTCGTCGGCGTAGTTGGCGTCGAGTGTCAGGAGTCTATCAATGAACTGATCCTCGCCCACTGGATCTCCTGGCCCGAGCGGCCCGGCCTTCACGTCCGCAGGATTCGGGACCACAATCCCGCCCTGATGAGGCCGTGCGTCCCGCGTCCGATTGTGCTCACTCACGAGACTGCCGTTGATCGCAGGTACGGGCCCAGCTCCGAGGGTCATGAATACACGACCCTGCTCGTCTCGAAGTGGCTGACCTGTCGCCGGATCGCGAAAACGCGGATCGTTCGCCCACCGCGCCTGATTTTCCGGCGTGATGCGAACAAGCGAGTGAAAAGACCCCCGAGCCACTTCATGAAAGTCGACGCGCACCTCGTTGCCGTCAGGGTCCTGGAGAACAACGGGACTCGCGTGGGCGTAGAGGTAGAGAGACAGGTTCTCCGTTCTGAAGATCCCTCCACGCCCAGGAAGGGATTCGCCAACTTCTTGGCCAGGAAGATAGGAAGCCAGCATCGGATCACTGCTCGCCCACCTCGCCCTCACCGGATCCAGGTACCGCGCGCCGAAGTAGTAGAGCCCCGTCTCCTCATCCATTTCCTTGGACGAGAAGAGGAACTGCTGCCGATGCACGGGGTCGCCGTCGGAGTCGTACCGTGCGTCGCGCCAGACCTCGCCGTACGGGAAGTACTCGACGTGCTCGTGGACGCGGCCGTTCTGATCGGTCACCCACGACGTCGAGCCGAGGTGATCCGAGTGGTAGTAGTAGGTCGCCGGCTTGATCTTCGTCGTGTCCGGACGGCGGTCGATGACGGGGTTCGCCGCCGGATCGATCGGGCACTTCTGCGGCTGGTAGGTGCTCGGATCGCACCCGCTGATCGTCTCCGCCGTTCCGGCCAGGATCGGCCCGGAGACCGCCGTCCCCTCGCTCCAGCTCGGCTCCCAGCCCGGCGACGGCAGCAGCTTCGAGGCGACGCGCGTCTCCCCGACGAAGACGTGCTTCGTCGCCGCCTTGCGCCCCTTCAGCGCGAAGAACTGGCCGATCGTGATCGACTCGCCTCCGCGCCCCAGCTTCACGATCCGCTGGCCGCCGGCGTCGTAGATGAAGCGCGTGATGTTCCAGCCGCCGCCGTCGATGACGGCGTTCAGCTCGTTCTCCTCCCCCCAGAAGTACCGGCGCAGCTTGTCGGAGTTCGCCTGGCAGGCCGTGTCGCCGTGGTCGCGGCACTCGCGCAGCGTGTTGCCGTTCGCGTCGTAGACGAGGTTACGGTCCCCGATCTTCGTCGCCTGGTGCGGCCCGGCATCGCCGTAGGCGTAGTCGAAGTCGTGGTTCGTGTGCGGCGGGTGCGCCGTCTCGTCGTCGGGGTCGTTCGCGGTGGTGAGCCAGTGCCTCTGCTCGAGCCGCGTCATGTTGTGAATCTCGTCGCCGAACTCGTAGGCCGTCTTGAACCTGTCGACGACGCCCGGACGCGACAGCGCGGTCCCGGTCGCGGTGGTGAGCCGGTAGAGGTCGTCGTAGTCGTACGTGTACGAGACGGCCCCGGAGCGCCGGCCGGTCGCCTCGCCCAGCGCGTTCGTGAGCGTCTTCACGTTGCCCACGAGGTCGTACGTGTACGTCAGCGCCTGGAGCGTGCGCCCCTGCGACGTGGTGTCCACGTGCTTCAGCCGCTGCGTGTCGGGCTCGTACGTCCAGTTCGTCGTCGCGCCGTTCCCGAGGGCCGCGTGGCGGCGCGCCCCGAACTCGTCGTAGGTGAGCGTGGTGAGGTAGACCTCGGTGGCCTCCTCCCAGTGCTTTGTGGCGGGCCGGTGTCCCTCCGCGTGGTTCACGAGCCCGGCGGCGTCGTACGTGTACGTGAGCTCCTCGCCGTCCGGATACCAGAGCCGAAGCATCCGGCCGAAGGAGTCGAACTCGAACCGCGTCTCGAAGGTCTGGGGCGAGTCGTTCGGCTTCAGCGGCTTCACCGTCCGAGTGGAACGGATCGCCTCTCCGAGCTTCCCGTAGCCGCGCGTCTCGGCGCCGGCGTCGTCGACCACCCGCACGATCCTGCCCGCGCCGTTCTCGGGAGCTCCCGGCGGCCCGTACTCGTACTTCACGTCGGTGCCGAAGGGCTTGTTGACCGCGATGAGCTGGTCGAGGTCGTACTCGTAGAACACGAAGGCCTGGTCTGCGGGCAGCTTGCCACCCTTGGCGGCCTGGACGAGGTTCCCGTCCTGGCGCGACACGAGGTTTCCCATGTCGTCGTAGGCGAAGTCCGTCGTCCCTGCGTCGGGGCTGACGAGCTGCCTCCGCCGGCCGAGCCGGTCGTACTCGACGCGCGTCTCGTTCCCCCTCGCGTCGATCACGGCGCGCAGGTCGCCCAGGGGATCGTACTGATACCGCGTGGTGTGGACGAGCGAGTCGATGTGCTCCTCCACCGCGGAGATCTTTTCGTCGAGGCGCCGGTACATGACCCGCGTCTTGCGGAGCGGGTCAACCACCGTGGCCCGCCGGCGAAGGAAGGGATCCTTCGCCGCGCGCGCGAGGTCGTAGGTCAGCTCGTAGACGCCGCCGTTCGGCTCGACGGTCCGGGTCTTCCGGCCCAGCACGTCGTAGGTCGTGGTGGTCTCGTAGACGGGCGCGTCCTCGCGGAACCCCGGGTCCCGGCCGCCGATGAAGTAGGGGATCCCCTGCTCCGTGACGCGTCCCATGACGTCGAAGCGCTGGCGCCCCGACGCGGTCACGCCCAGCCCCTTGCCGTGGGCCAGCACGGTCTTCTGCGTCTGGAGGGTGCGCCCCAGCCCGTCCGTGTACACGAACGTGTCGAGCCAGCCGCCGTTCCTCGGCAGCAGGTTGTGCGTCGCCGCGCGCGCCGGGCTCGCGTCCGGCGCGTACTCGACGCGGACCGCAGGGATCGTGCTGTCGTAGGGCCCGAACACCTGGAAGATGCGGCCGTTCGCGTCGAGGACGCGGCGCGTGAGGTTGCCGTTGAGGTCGGTCGCCGTCTCGACCTCGCCGAAGCGCTCGTCATACACGGCCGAGGACGCGTACCCGTGCGCGTCCTCGACGCGGGTCGGGAAGTTCCGGGTCACGCCGCTCGTGTCGTAGAGATAGCGGACCCAGTACCGGCCGCTCTTCACCCTGGGCTGGTGCACCTCGAACAGCTTTCCGTCGGCGTTCCAGGCCAGGTCCACCTGCACGTACCTCGTGGCGTCGACGAAGGACTGGAGGTCCTTGAGGTTTCCCCTCGCGTCGTAGTGGCCGATCCGCTTGCGGAGGAAGGCGTCGTCGGCGTCGGTCGCGTGCGCCTTCACCAGCAGCAGCTCCGGGCGCGCGATCGAGTAGAAGGCCCTCGCCGCCTCGTCGTCGGCGTAGTTGACCGTCGCGTGGACGTCGTCGCCCGTGTCGAGGGGATCCGCGTCACCCAGGTCGGTGAAGGTCAGCACGTTCCCGTTCGAGCGGTCGTACGTGTAGCTCTGGTAGGTGACGAGCTTGGCGTTGGGGTCGCCGGTCGTCTCGTGGAGCTCCTGCGTGACGCTGTCGAGCGTGATGACGTGCGAGCCGCACCACTCGTCGAGCGTCGGCCTCAGGAAGAACGGCGCCGCCTCCCGGCACGGGTCGACGGCCGGCGCGGGCCTCGCCTCGGTGTCCGCGAAGCGTGACGGCGCGGACCAGGCGTTGGTCGTCGTGGTCAGCACCCGCCCCGAGACGTCCGAGAGCGTCTCCGTCACGACGAGGCCCTTCCTCAGGACCGAGTCGTTCCAGTAGGTGCGCACGACCTTCGCTCCGTCGCCGCGGGTCTCGGTCGTCGCGTCGAACCCGAGGAAGTCGCGCTCGTAGCGGTGGTAGCGGCCGTCGCCGTAGTCGAACGAGGTGGCGAGGTCGTGACCGGGGGTGCCGTCCGCGCGCCCGTCGTGGACGACGACGCTGGACAGGACCCAGCGGCTCTCCGGCATCGCGACGCTGTTCCCCTTGCGCGCGTAGTCGAGCTCGAAGCTCCCGCCGAGCGGCCGCGAGACCGCCTTGAGCAGGTTCCCCTTCCGCAGCTGGTTGAGCCGGACCCAGACCGCCTCGTTGTCACCGCCCGGGTTCTTCTCCGCCTTGAGGACGTGATCGGCGAGGCCGTCGCCGTCCATGTCCTGGAGCCCCAGCGCGAAGCCGGAGACGCGCTTGAAGGTCTTGTCGCCCCCCACGGAGAAGTGGAGCCAGGGGGTCATCGCGGGCGACAGCGGCCCGACACCCCAGGAGACGACGAAGCCGATGGACGGCAGCTCGCCGTACGTCCCGCTCGCCTCGACGGCGTCCACGCTGGGCGTGTCACCGTTCACCAGCCGGAGCACCTTGTTGACGCCGGCGGCGAGCCCGGTGTCGCGCAGCCACGGCTTCGTCACCGAGGCCGGCCACGGCTGCACTGGGAGCTGCACCTCGTCGTCGAACCCGAAGCCGTTGTTCAGCCGGACGGTGAAGTGGCTCGTCCCGGTGGTCTTTCGGACGTAGTCCGGCAGGCCGTCGCCGTTGACGTCCGCGAGCGAGATGCCGGTCGCCGCGACGCTCGAGTCCCAGTTCACCGAGGCGCCGTAGTTCTCGTAGAGCGTGAAGCCGGCGTTGGCGTTGAGGCTGATCGAGGTGGTCTTGCGCACCCGCTCCGGCGACACGATCTCGTCCGGGAGGGCGCTCCTGAGGCTCCCGATGAGCTCGTCGAGGTTCCCCTCGCTCCAGCTGCCCACCGGGATGCGGTCCGCGGACGCCGCGAAGTGCGAGCCGAGGTTCAGGCGGACCAGGAAGTAGCCGCCGTCCCGGGAGACCTCGTCGGGAAGGCCGTCGCCGTTGACGTCGGCCAGCTCACGCTCCGTCGAGCTGAAGTTGACGCCGATGCCGCCGCCGACGGACGGGTACATGGCGACGAGCGCCTTGACGACGCCGTCGTCGGACATGCGTCGCCACGGGTCGGAGACGCCGAGCCCGAGGCTCGCCGAGCCGTCCTTGCTCACGCGCAGCCGGAAGCCCTCGGTGCCCCTCTGGATGCCGGGCCTGCCCGGATCGCGGATGTCGGTCACGCGAACGGCCGTTCCGTCGTCGGCGCGAGAGACGACGTCGACAACGCGGTCGCCGTTCATGTCGAGGACGTCCGTCTTCTGATAGCTCGCGCCCGTCGCCACGTTGAGGCTCACGCCGACCGGGCCCACCGAAACCCCCGCCGAGAGCGACGTGGAATCGCCTTCGCTCTGCCGGAGCGCCGGCCCCAGCGCGAACATCGCCATGAGCGAGGTGGTCTCCCCCGCCCCGCCGCCCTGCTGGACGAACTCCCCTTCGCGGGAGGCGTGCCAGATCCCCGCCGAGATGAAGGTGGTCCCCTCCCTGCTCACGAAGGACGGGACGCGCGGCGCGAGCCCCGGCTCCGCCTGCGAGACCCAGGTCCCGAGCCGCCTCGGCACGAGGGGCGACGCGACCTCGGTCGTGTCCTTCACGTCCGGGTCCTGGTGCTCGACGTCCACTTCCCCCTGCTCGTAGGCGTCCACCTTCTTGTAGAGCCGCCGGGGATCGAGGTCCTGGTCGTTCGCGGCGCGCCAGGTGCCGTAGTGGAAGAGGTGATGGCCGCCGCCGAAGCGCGAGCGGACCGCGTAGGTGTTCGAGCCGCTCCGGTACGATGAGTACCGCTCGTTGACCTTCACGCTCTCGGTCGACGACAGGCCCGTCGCGTCCCGCACGAACGTGACGACCGGCGTCCACGTCGCGTCGAACTGGGCGTCGGAGAAGATCTCGAAGAAGACCCGCTCTCCGGCGTCGACGTGCAGCTCCTGGATGATGGACTCGTACGGCGAGCCGTAGAGCTGGTCGAAGCGCCGCTTCACGATCAGGGACTTCGCCGTTCGAGCCGCGACGTAGAGCGCGTCGGACGCGTGGTCTCCGACCCGGAGCGCCGGGATGTACCCGCGTGGATCTCGCGGATCCGGGTACTTCGGGTTGACGAAGACCCGGATGGTGCCGGGCTCCGGCGCCACCCACGGCTCGATCGGGCGATCGTCGGGCGCCGCCGAGACGTCGGCGTTCGGGAGGAGGTACCAGCGCGGCGAGATCGCGTTGTGCACCGGGAACCAGGCGTCGCCCGTGAACGACATCGCCTCGGCGAGCTCGGGCGGCGGCGCCTCGCAGCCGTTCGGTCCCAGGCCGCCGGCCGTCTCCATCCGGCCGCCGATCGTCCAGTCGACGACCGCCGGATCGACGGGCAGGTCCGTCTGGATCCGGAACACCAGCTTCTCGCCGGCGAGGACCGAGGCGGTGGCCGCCAGGTCCCACTTCCCGACGGCGTCCGCGGGCAGGATCTCGTCGATGAGGGTGTCGAACCCCCCGTCCTTCTCCTCGCAGCGGAGGTCCTTCACCTCGGCCTTCTGCGCGAAGCGCTGGACGCAGACGCGGACGTCGTCGGTCGACTCCTTCTTCACGAGCGAGGTCTCGATCCGGAGGGCCCCGGTGGCCGGGATCGCGACGGAAGGCGCGGGCTGGCCGGCGATCCTGAAGTCACTGGCCTGGTCGAACTGGAACGTCGCGGCGCCGCTCGGGTCGACGCGGCCCTGCTCCTCGTCGCTCAGGGGACGGCACGCCCCGACACTGCACGGGCCCAGGTGCGAGTAGGAGATCGTCGGCGAGAAGTGGACGTCCTCGAGGGGCGACGGAACGGCCCGATCCACGGGGAAGTCCGCGAGCGTCGAGAGCACGAAGAAGACGCGCAACCCGGGGAACACGTCCAGGTTCGCGATGCCCACCGGGGTCGGCACGCCCGCGTCCGCGAGCGTCTTCACGCGCTCGAAGACCTTCACCGCAGCGTGATCGCGGCTTCCGTCCCAGACGAACGCCTGGATGCGGACTCCGTCCCGCTCCGCCGGGAGGGGGGAAGGCTGGGCGTGATCGACGAAGAAGAGGTTCCCGGCGACGTCGACGCGTCCCGTGAACGGCGCGATCCACTCCAGGACGGCGTCGGAGGGCTTGAGCTGCTCGCGGATGCTCTGCTCGAGCGCCTCCTGGTCCGGGTTGGCGCCGGTGGGCGTCGACGCCAGGCTCGTGCCGGTGACCATCGGCGCGAAGGCGAACGCCTTCGCGGTGCCCGATCGGTGCTGGTTCAGGAGGACACCGGACTCCTGCACGACGTCCACGAGACCGTCCCCGTCGGCGTCTCCCAGGAACTCCGTCGTCTTGGACGAGAAGTGCGAGTAGCCGGCGTTGACCGAGACCGGGCCGTACGACGCCTGCCCCGCCGTGTTCCACCCCTTGCCCTCCTCCTTGCCCAGGGTCGGGAGCGGCACGGACGCCACCTCGCCGTCGCCCGGATCCCCGGCCGGCAGCGCGCGCCGCAGCTCGCGCGACCCGGAGACGAGAGAGCCGCTGTTGAACCGGACGTCGTAGCTTCCGCCTCGGCCCGTGACGCGGTCCGGCAGCCCGTCGCCGTTCACGTCGAGCAAGAGGCTGTTCGTCACCGACCGGTGCTGCGTGCGGCCGACGCGGGCGCCGACGGTGCCGGTGATCTTGTCGTAGGTGAAGCCGATCCCTCCGTAGCCGTGGATCGACCAGCCGCTCTCCTCGGCGTGCGAGAGCGAGAGGTCGTCCGGCGCCTCCTTGAAGCTCCAGGCGACGGGCGCAGCGAAGGAGTTCCTGTAGTCGGCGTCGAACCAGGAGAACGCGTGGGTGTGGAAGAGCTTCCGCGCGGTCCCCTCTCCCGCTCCGAAGACCTCGACCTTCGTCAGGCGCGACTTCCAGAAGCTCTCCGCCTTCCGCTCGTAGGAGAACCGGTACTCCCGGATGGTGTCGGTCCTGCCGTCCCGGTCGAGCTGGACGAGGATCGACTTGAGGCGGCCCGGAGCACCGTCTTGAAGCCGAGCCGGCCCGAGGTGATCTCGTCGGGACGATCGAGGTAACGGCCGCGCGTGTCCTGCTCGCTCCGCAGCTCGACGTGGTAGTGGCCGATCTCCGCCGTCCCGAAGGGATCCCGCGCCCCGTCGTACGCGCGCCCCGTGTACTGGATGCTGCTCAGGTAGAGCTGCCGGAAGTCCTCCTCGTGCGTGGCCGCCGTCTGCTGCGGGTGCCGGACGGTGGGACGCGCCTTCGCGTCCGTGTCGTAGACGAACTGCGTCAGGTTCCCGTTGGTGTCGACGACACGCTCCAGGTACCACGCGCCGATGTTGGCCAGCCCCTCGTAGCTGGTGAGGCGCGCCGCGCCGCTCCTGCCGTAGACGTACAGGTTCCCCTGCTTGTCCTGGACCTGGAACCAGTGGTCGGTCGGGCCGGTCCCGCAGCGGAGGATCCTGCGGAAGCTCTTCTCCACCCGGGCGCGATAGCGCGTCCCCGCCGAGCCGTCCTCGCACCTCGGCGACTCGCTCGTCGGCACGAGCTGCTCGCCGTCGAGGAGGTAGCGGGGCTCGCTGGCGCCGTACTCCGGCGCCCCGAAGCGCGTGTCGATCTGGACGCTCGACGACGGGAGCTCCCAGCCGACGCCGAGCCAGCCGTTGGACCCGCCGGAGTCGTACGCGAGGCGCAGCTCCGGCTGGTAGCCGCCGCGACCCGCCGGCAGGCGGATCGGGAACGCGAGCTGGGCGGTCCCCAGGTTGTTGACGCCGGGGGGCGCGATGAGGTCGATCGCGGCCGACGGATCCGAGGCCTTCAGATCCTTGATGGAGTTCGGGTTGAACGACGACGGCCCCGGGTGCTCGGGGAGCACGAGCACAGCGTTGATCATGAACGTGAAGTGCGTCGTCTCGCTGACGACGCGGTTCGTCGAGCGCTGCAGCTCGGCGCGCGGGAGCGCCGTCCACTGCTCGGCCGCCTCGTCGTAGAACCACGTCTGGATCTCCTCGGGGGCGATCCCCTCCGGGAGGAGCGACGGGTCGTAGGGGAGCCCGACGCGCACGGGCTTCGCGAACTTCTGCCCCTTCGGCAGGAACCGGTACGCGCCGTTGGCCGGCGCCGTCACGTTCACCATCCCCGCGTCGAGCGGCGGGATGAACTCGGGCCCCTTCCGCGTGATGCCTACGTTCGTACGCTTTCCGACGGCGCCCGGCCCCGCCTCGAAGGTGACGTCGGTCCCGAGCATCACCTTCCCTCCGGCGTCGGGATCGATGGTACCCCAGCCGGTCTGGTTCTCCTGCCCGAAGCGCGCGGCATCGGAGAGCAGCGCCGCGCTCCCCGAGGCGCCGGTCAGCAGCTCCGCGGCGCCGTCCCGCTCGAGGACCACCGTGCGCACCACCGTCGTCCCGTCGGGGAACGTGGCCTTGACGTCCACCGTCCACGGGGTCGGTGCCGCCGCGGGGCGGTCGAGCGCGACCCCGAACACTCCCGCGACGCCCACCTCCGCGCCCCCGATCTCCACGCGCCCGACGCCGGCGGGCGACTCCGCCCAGCCGGCGATCCACGCGCGATCGCCGAAGCGCTCACCCACCTCGCGTCCCCCCTCGAACGTGAGGTGGGGCGCGGTCAGGACGATGCGGGCGGCGCCGACCCTCGGACCGACGCCGCTGCCCGCCACCGAGATCTCCGCCACGCTGGCCGCCGGCACGTCGGCGCGCGCGGACGACGGGAAGACGAGCCGCAGCGCGCTCGCCTCGCGCCCCGCCACGGGCAGCGTGCTCGACTCCGTCGCGAGCTCCACGTCCGGCACCCGATCCCAGCCGCTCGCGTCCCGCAGCTCGAGCGCCGCGAGCGTCAACGGCGCCGATCCGAGCCGGACGGAGCCGTCGTCGAGCGCGATCGGACGATCCAGCGTGAGCTCCACGGTCCCGGAGACCGGCGACGGCGTCGCCTCACCGTCCACCGCGTCCGCCTGCTTCAGGTGCGTCTCTCGATCGAAGACATCGAGCCCGTCGTCCGACACCACGAGCAGGCGGAGCCCCGCCACCTGCACCTTCCCCGTCGCGTCGGGTGGCACGCAGAGGGTGACCCCGCTCGCCGTCCCCAGCCGCTCCGGGTCGAGCTCGTCGACGAGCGTCCTCGGCGTCGCGACGTTCCCCACCCAGAATCCGCCCGTCACCGCGTCGCCGTCGAGGATCCGCTCGAGCGCGAAGGCGCGCGGGACGTTTGCCTCGTAGGCGAGGTACGCCCGCCGTGCGCCGGCCACCTCGACCCTGGGGAAGGTGGCCTTCAGGCACCGGGCGCCGCCGTTGCTCTCGGTGGGATCGAGCGTCGCCGCGGCAGGCGTGGCGCCGAGGACGCGCACGTCCTCGAAGGCGGTCGCGTCGGCGCGGGTCGCCTCCGCCATCGCCGCGACGCTCCGCGGCGAGCGCTTCCGACCGGCGCCCCAGACCTCGAGCTCCTGGAGGATCGCCGCGGTCCCCGCGCCGCTCACGCGAACGGTCAGCTCCTTGGCCACGACGGGCGCGGGGAACGAGATCGCCCCCCAGCTGCCCGTGAGCGGGAGCTCGCCCTGCCCCGGGACGGCTACGGAGAGGCCGTCGCCGCGCACCTTCACGGCCCGGATCTCGACGGCGTGGTCGAAGCGCACCACGACGTCGAGCAGCCCGCTGACGGGCGTCCCCGTCGTCGTGTCCCGGTCCGCGACGGCGAAGAGATCGGTCCCCGCGCCGCCCTGCACGCTGACGGGCGACAGGCGCATCGTCGGACCGACGATGTGCTCCGGGGCTGACGACCGGCTGCAGCCGGCGAAGGCGGCGAGGGCGATGAGGCACGCGGCCGGGAGATTTCGATTCGTGCGGACCATGCTTCCATGCCCCCGATTCACGGCGCGGCGAAGCGCGCCGGGGTGTAGCTGTTCTCGGATGCGGAGACGCGCGTCGGCGGAGGACCCGCCGTGACGTCGAAGTCGGCCGCCGCGACGTAGACCTCGTAGGTGAGCCCCGAGGTGAACGTGCCGGCCAGGAAATCCGCGGACGTGCCCGTCACCCACTGCCCGGCGACGTAGGAGCTCCCGAGCCACACGGAAGCGAAGTAGCTCTGGGCGCCCGGGACGCGGGCCCAGGTCACGTGGGCGCCGCCCTTCACGTCGCCGCTGGCGGACACGCCCTCGGGGAGCGGCAGCGGGAGCGGCGGCGCGATGGCGAACTGCGTCGTGATCGACTCGACCCCGTCGCTCGCGACCAGCGTGTAGAGCCCGGGGGTCGGCGGCAGGCCGTAGGCCCAGACCAGCCGCTTCGTGAAGTTGACCGGCAGCTCGAAGCGCAGGGGATCCGACTCCGGCAGGTCGGGACCGGTCACGGTGATCGACCAGACGCCCCCGTCCGGCGCTTCGTCCGGCGCCGAGAGACCGACCCAGATCGCCAGCCCGGGGACGAGGCCGTAGTCGATGCGCCCGCCGGCGGCGCGAAGCACGAGCGGCGCTCCAGAGGCACGCAGGAGCAACCCCAGCCGTGCCTGCGAGACGCGGAAGCTCCGCGGCATCGCTGGAGCGACTCCAGGCGCCAGCGCCGTCGGATCGGCGCCGAGCGCCTGGATCGACGCGAGGTAAGAGCCGTCGGGGAGCGCCGAGACGTCGCAGCCGGCAGCCGCCGAGACCTGCTGCTCCTGGATCGCCCCGTTCGCGGTCAGGACGCACGCGTACGCCTCCGCGCCGGCGACGTCGCCCCACTCCAGGCGCGTCCCGTCGAGAGAGAGCGCGGCGCCGGGCACCGCGAGCGGGATCGCGTCAGCCAGCGTCGCGGCCGTCGCCAGCGTCTGCCCGCCGCTGGATGCGACGATCTGGAAGGCCGCACCTTCGACCGGCGCGACGTCCGGCCAGAGGGAGACCGCGTAGCCGGCGCCGGCTGCGTACGCGGCGGGCCTCCCGAGCGCCGCACCGTCGCGCCCGAGCTCGAGCAGCCAGTCCGATTCCGGCCCCGCGCCCGTGTCGCTCCGGATCGTGGTGAGCACCGCGAGGCCGAGACGCCCCGACCCGTCCTCGTAGGCGCCGAGCGCCGCCGTCGCGGTGTACGGCACGGACTCGCGCGTCGAGCCGCCGCTGCACGCCGCGGCGACGATGCCGCCGAGGACGATCAGGTACCCACGCGTTGCGCGAACCATGCCCACCCCTGAAATCGCATCCGGGGGTGCGCGATCACGCACTCACCGGCATTCGGTCGGCCCTGGGACCGCGTGGGTCCGGGCTTTTGCCTGCTCGCCTTTCGACGAGGTCGCTATTGTCGTGCCGTCGGGGAATAGACTGCGCGCTCATTTCACTCGATGTCAACGCCGGATTCGATCTTCATCGCAACCGGTTGGATCACCCTGGGTTCCAGTCACTCCCGGTGCGCGGCACTCGTCTGACGCTCGACCAGGGGCGCAAACGCACACCGGCGCACAGCTCGCATTGCACGACGAGTCAACGCGCCGAGATCACTGGAGGTGCAGCTCGGCCTTCCACGCGGGCGCGCCGAAGGGTCGCGCCTACCCCTGTGCGATGTGCACGCACGGCGGCGCCCGCTATGCTCGTCGCCGATGCACGGCTTCGCCTCCCCTCCCCCGCCTCCTCGTACGCGCACCGCGCCAGCCGTCACCTGGGCGCTCGCGGCGGTGAATGCCGCCCTCTTCGCGCTCGTCCTGTCGCGCGGCGACCCGAGCGACCCCGCGCTGCTCGTCCGCCTCGGCGCGCTGGAGCGGAGCCGCGTGTGGGCGGGCGAGGCGTGGCGGCTCGTGACCGCCGGGTTCCTGCACGGCGGCTGGCAGCACCTCGCCATGAACCTGGGCGCGCTCCTCCTCGCCGGTCCCATCGTCGAGCGGCGGCTCGGGCGGGTGCGCTTCCTCGCCCTCTATCTCGCGAGCCTCGTCGCCGCCTCGGCCGCTTCGCTCCTCGGCCACGACGCGGTCGTGGCGGGCGCTTCCGGCGGGGTGTTCGGGATGGTCGGCGCCCTGCTCGTGCTGGAGCTGCGCCGGGCAGGGAGCGTGCGGCGCTTCCTCGCCGCGCCGCACGTCGTGCTCGTCCTGGGCGCGCTCGCGCTCGGCTTCGTCGCCTCGCGGCTCTACCCGGGACGCCTCCCGGCGGACGACTTCGCTCACGCCGGCGGGCTCGCCGCCGGGGTCGCGGCCGCGTGGCTCCTCACGCGGCCCGCCTCGAGCGGCGCCTGGCCGTGGCCGGCGCTCGGCCTCGCCCTCGTGGCGCTGGTGCTCCTCGCCGTCTGGCCACGATCCGGGACCACCCAGTTCCAGGCCGAGGAGCTCGAGCGCGAGGTCCACGCGGCGCTCGGGCGCGAGGACGGCGCCGAGGCGCGCCGCCTCCTCTCGATCGCGGAGGCACGCGGCCAGCGCTCGCCCACGCTCGCCTACTTCCGCGCGCTCGTCCGGGCGCACGAGGGAGATCTCGAGGGGGCGCTGCAGGCGCTGCGAGAGCTCGCGACCTCGGCGGGCGCGCCGCTCCGCGACGACGTCCGCCGCTCCGCTGCCCGCGTCGCGCGGATGCTCGGTTACCGCCACGCCACCGGCGACGGCCGTCCGGCGGACGCCGCCCGCGGCCTCGCCTACCTCGAGGAGTCGTGCGCGCTCGGCGAGGAGCAGAGCTGCCGGGACGCGGCCGGGATCCGGGCGGAGGGCCGGTGAGCGACGCGATCGCCGGCCACACCGCCCGATCGCGTGCGACCGCGCGCCTCGAACGGGGATCCGTCCCGCTCGGTCATCGGGTGAATCCCGGAGGCGCCGGCGGAGCGGCGAGGCGCCGGTCCCGCACTCACGGGTGAGGCGCTCGCGGTACTTGTCCGTCGCCGCGCGGCGCGAGATCGTCGGTCCACCGGAGGCGATCATGTCCGCGGACTGGACGCCAGAGCTCACGGTGAACCACACCCAGCTCGACGAGGAGCACGTCGAGATCTTCCGCCGGCTGGAGGACGCCGCGCGATCGCTCGCCGGCACGCGCGAGGGCGCCGAGCGCGCCGTGAGCCGGCTCGCCGACGCCATCGTGGAGAACCTCGCATCGGAGGAGCGGCTCATGGACGAGACGCTCTACCCGGATCGCTCCCGCCACCGGGCCGCGCACGAGCTGTTCATGGCGGACTTCGCGAGCATGCGCGACGAGCTCCGCGAGAAGGGCCCGACGCCCCTCGTCGCGGTCTGGCTCGGCACGCGCCTCCCGGAGTGGCTGCGCTTCCACATCCGCGTGAACGACTCGAAGCTCGCCGTGCACCTGGCGCGGCGCCGCCCCGGCGAGCCGGGGGTCGCGCGCTGGCACCGCACCGGCACGCACCACGTCTCCTGAGCGCTCCCCCGCTCAAGCGGGCGCGGGCACGCCGAGGAGCTCGTCCACCTCCGCGCGCAGGAGCCAGTCCTCCGTGAACGCCGCCGCGGCCTCGCGGATCTCCGCGAGCCGCTCGCGTGACGGCGCGCCCGCCTCCCGCAGGCGCCGCACCTCGGCGTAGAGCGCGGCGAGCGGCGCAGGGAGCGCCTCGGCCTTCCGCGCGCGCGCCCGCGCCTCGCCCTCTCCCTCGGTGAACGACGCCAGCTCGCCGAACCAGCGGTCCCACGTGCCCGGATCCGCGGGGCCGCCCGCGACCGAGCTGAGGTCCTCCGAGACGAAGAGGAGCGACCACGAGGGCAGGTCGAGCGGCCGCCCCGCGATCGCGCCGCGCAGGTTCACCACCTCGCCGCCGCCGACCGCGAACCCCTGGAGCGAGAGGCCGGAGGGGAAGGTCACGCCGAACGCCCCGCGCTCCGGGAGCTCCGCGCGCCCGAAGGCGACCACGACGTCGCCGGGCCAGGGCTTCCCCTGCGCGATGCCGCCCCGCGACACGAGCACCGGGCCGTCGAGCCGCGCGAGCGCGCTGCGGAGGCCGGGCCCGACCCTCGCGAGCGCCTCGACGCGCCCCACCACCCGACCCGACAGCTCGCGCCCACCGGAGAGGACGAGGTGGTTCACGGAGCGGGCGCGCCGCGCCTCCTCGAGGCCGTGATCGCCGCCGCGCCGCCACGAGAGCGTCTTCGAGAACTCGTCGAGCACCTCGAAGAGCTGGTCGAAGTCGCGCGCCACGAAGAGCTGGGGCTGCATGCGCGTGATGTCGTAGGCGACGTCGGCGCACGCCGCCGTGAGCGGGACCTTCTTCACCGCGGGCGTGAGACAGTGGACGGCCTCGCCGATCGAGGAGAGGAGGCCGGCGCCGTAGAGCCGCGGGGCGTCGAGCGCCCCGACGAGCCCGTACTCGGCGGTCCACCAGTACAGGCGGCTCGCCCGCGTGGACTCGGACACGTAGCGGACGCTCGCCGCGGCCTCCGCCAGCCGCCGCTCGGCGAGGGCGACCTCCTCCGGCCCCGCCGTCGGGTCCTCCTTCACGACGGAGAGGTTCCGGATCGCCTCGAACACCGCCTGGTCCTCGACCGAGGCGATCGCGCGGAAGCCCACCTCGCCGCAGCGCTGCAGGTACTCGGCGTAGGTCGGGTCCGCGACGAAGGGGGCGTGGCCGGCGCTCTCGTGCACGATGTCCGGCGCCGGCGTGTACTCGATGTGCTCGTGGGTGCGGACGTCCGCGGCGATGGCGAGGACGCGCCGGCTCTGGAGCTCGGTGAACACCGCCGGCGGGATGAACCCGCGCACCGCCACCGCCGACCAGCCCACCCGCTCGAGCTTCACGTTCATCTCGTCGAGCCTGGGGATGCGCTCCACCTCGATGCCGGTGGCGTCGAGCCCCGCGAGGTAGCGCGGGTGGGCGCGCTCGCGGAGGTGGGCCGTGAGCCGGCGCAGGACGTGGCGCCAGACGGCGTGGTCCCGCGGCGTGTACGCGTCGTACTCCTGCGAGACGACGAACCGGCGCAGGTGCGGCGGGAGGCTCGCGATGGCGCGCTCGCTGGGGGTCATGGTCTCGCTCCCGTGGAAACGTTGCGACTGCAGCCCCCTCGCCGGTAGGGCGCACGGGCCACGCGCGGCGCCTCTCGATTAACGGGCGGACCGCCGGGCGCCAGGTCCTCCCGCGCGAGAACCTCCCCGGAATCGGCCCGACGCGATGCGCCAAACGTCGCGACCCCCGTTCGAGCGCTCCGGAGGAGCCGCGATTCTGCTGTGCTGCCCCGGCAGGCACGGCGCGAGAGACCGGAGACCAGAGCCCATGGCCCACCACGCATCGCGATCCGTCTACGAGCGCCTCACGGAGCGGCTGAACCGCTCCCCGCAGGGGGCGCCGCCCTCTCGGAGCCTCTTCGAGATCCTGAGGCTCCTGTTCAGCGAGCGGGAGGCGGAGCTCGTGTCCGTCCTCCCCCTGAAGCCGTTCACCGTGGCGAAGGCCGCGGCCGTCTGGAAGACCACCGAGGCGGAGGCGCGCAAGGTCCTCGAGGCGCTCGCGGCGCGCGCGCTGCTCGTGGACATCGAGGGCAAGGACGGCTTCCGCTACGTGCTGCCCCCGCCGATGGCGGGGTTCTTCGAGTTCTCGATGATGCGCGTGCGGGGCGACCTGGACCAGAAGGCGCTCGCGGAGCTCTTCTACCAGTACCTCAACGTGGAGGAGGACTTCGTCCGGGCGCTGTTCGCCGGCGGCGAGACGCAGCTCGGGCGGACGTTCGTGAACGAGGAGGCGGTCGCGGAGGACGACGCCCTGCACGTGCTCGACTACGAGCGCGCGAGCGAGGTGATCCGGACCGCGAGGCACCGCGCCGTCGGCCTCTGTTACTGCCGCCACAAGATGCAGCACCTCGGCCGCGCCTGCGACGCGCCGCAGGACATCTGCATGACGTTCAACGTCTCCGCGGCCTCGCTCGTCCGGCACGGCCACGCCCGGGCCGTGGACGTGGCGGAGGGGCTCGACCTCCTCCAGCAGGCCCGCGACCGCGGCCTCGTGCAGTTCGGCGAGAACGTGCGCGAGTCGGTGAACTTCATCTGCAACTGCTGCGGCTGCTGCTGCGAGGCGATGATCGCAGCGCGGAAGTTCGCGGTGATGCACCCCATCCACACGACCGCGTTCCTCCCGGCCGTGGACGAGCGGGCCTGCAACGGCTGCGAGAAATGCGTCCGCGCCTGCCCGGTGGAGGCGCTCTCGGCGGTGTCGGCGAACGACGCGCGCCACCCGAAGCGGACGGTGGCGCGGCTCGACGAGGAGCGCTGCCTCGGCTGCGGCGTGTGCGTCCGCGCCTGCACTCCCGGGGCCATCGCGCTGCGCCCGCGCGCCCGCCGGCGGCTCACGCCGCTCAACGGCGCGCACCGCGCGGTCCTCATGGCAATCGAGCGCGGCAAGCTGCAGGAGCTCGTCTTCGACGACCGGGTGCTCTTCAGCCACCGGGCCCTCGCCGCGCTCCTCGGCGTGGTCCTCCGACTCCCTCCCGCGAAGCGCCTCCTCGCGACCGAGCAGGTGCGGTCGCGCTACCTCGAGGCGCTCTGCCGCCGCGCCTGAGCGGCCCCTCCCCGGCGCGCTACTCCGGCGCGACCCGTCCTCCCGCGATGCGCCACCGCTCCGCTCGCGCGTCCGCGCCCGGCGCGCCGGCGCGCTCGCCCAGCACGCGCGCCGCGAACGCGTCGTCGTGCGTGACGAGCAGGATGGCGCCCGGGTACGCCTCGAGCGCGGCCTCGAGCCGCTCCACGGTGGGCAGGTCGAGGTGGTTGGTCGGCTCGTCGAGCACGAGCGCCCAGGCGTGCCGCCCGAGCCCGAGCGCGAGGAGGAGCTTGCGCGCCTCGCCCGGCGACGGATCGCGCGACGCGAGGAGCCGCGCCGGGTCGCTCCCGAGCGCGGCGACGAGCGAGAGCACCCTCCCCTTCGGCTCCGGCGCGAGCGCGCGGACCTCCTCGAGGAGGCGCGCCCGCGCGCCGGGAGGGAGCTCCTGCGGCAGGTGGAGGAGCTTCTCCGGCGGGAGCGTCGAGCCGGTGAGGAGCGCCTCGACGAGCGTCGTCTTGCCGGCGCCGTTCGGCCCTTCGACGCGAACGCGCGCCTCGCGCCGGAGCCGCACGTGCACGTCGCGCAGCACGGGCGCGGGCCCGGCCCGCACGACGTCCGCGTCGAGCGCGAGGAGCACCGGGCGCGGCGCTCGCTCGAACCCGAGGGAGATCGCCCCGCCGAGCACCGCGGCGCCCGGCGCGTCCGGGACGGCCGCGTCCGCGCGCTCCGCCGCCGAGCGGAGCCGGTTCACGTGGGCGCCGAGCCCGTCCTCCGCCCACGCGCGCCGCGTCTTCGCGCCGAGCGTGCGCGCGTCGCGATCCTTCGGATCGCGCCCTCTCCCGCTCATCGCGCGCTCCGCCGCCTCGCGCTCCCGGCGCGCCTCGTCGAGCTTCCGCGCGCCCCTCCGCGCCGCCTCCTGCGCCGCGCCGCGGCGGTCCCAGGCCGCGCGGAGCTCCTCCTCCCACCCTGCGCGCGCCGCGCCGTACGGGAGCGGCCACAGCCGCGCCTCGCCGCGGTGGAGCCGGAGCGTGCGCGGCGCGATCGCCTCGAGGAGCGCGCGATCGTGCGAGACGACCACGCCCACTCCGCGGAAGCGCCGGAGCGCCGCGACGAGGAGCGCGCGGGCGTCCGCGTCCGCGTGGTTCGTCGGCTCGTCGAGGAGCAGCACGTCGGGCTCCGCCGCGAGGGCACCGGCGACCTGCCAGCGCTTGCGCTCGCCGGGCGAGAGCGATCCCCAGCGCCCGAGCTCCTCCGGGGCCAGCGCGAGCGACGCGCGCAGCCGGCGGGACTCGCCGTCGTCGCGCCCGGCGAGCGCGAGGACCGCCTCGCCCGGCAGGTGCACCTCCTGCGGGCAGAGCGCGACGAGCGCACCCTCCGGGTCCGCGCGCACGCGGCCCTGGCCCGGCGCGAGCGCGCCGGCGAGGAGCGCGAGCAGCGTGGACTTCCCCGCGCCGTTCTCGCCCACGAGGGCGGTGAAGCCGGACGGCAGCAGCAGATCGACGTCGGAGAGGATGGGGCTCGAGTCCGCGTAGGCGAACGAGAGCCGCTCGAGGCGGACGGAGGGCATGATCGTGCTCCAGGAGGGACCGGGGCGCGCGGGGGTGACCGCGTCGCGGGGAGGAGAGAGGCCTCGGGTTCCGGAGCTAGGCGAGCATGGACGCGCCGCGCGAGCGGCGCGCGCCATTCGTAGCCCGGCGAACGGGCGCGCGCAAGCGGGCGCAGCCGCGGCGACGCCCGCGTGCGCACGTTCGAGGCATGACCGAGCTCGACATCCGCCACCTCACCCCGCCGGGCCCCGGCGCGCGGCTCCTCGCCTTCGGGACCTTCGCCGGCGCGACCGCAGCGGTGTCGGCGCTCGGCGCGGCAGCGACGCGGCGCTCCGTGCAGAGCCGTTGGTACCGGCGCCTCGAGAAGCCGCGGTACCAGCCGCCCTCTGCCGCCTTCCCGCCGGTCTGGACCGCGCTCTACGCGCTCATGGCGACGTCCGGGTACCGCGTGTGGCGGAGCAGGTCGCCCGTCCGCCGCCGCGCCCTCGCGCTGTGGAGCGCGCAGCTCGCGCTGAACGGGGCATGGTCGCCGGTCTTCTTCGGCGCGCGCCGGCCGCGCGCGGCGCTGGGGGTGCTCGCCGCGCTCCTCCCGGTCGTCGGCGCGTACGCCTGGAAGGCGCGCCGCGTCGACCGGGCCGCCGCGGTGCTGATGCTGCCGTACCTCGGCTGGTCCGGCTTCGCGCTCGTCCTCAACGCGAGCATCGTCCGGCGAAACGCCCCGTAGCCGGCGCTCGCCCGGCGGGGTGAGCCCCGCGATCCTGGGACCTCGTCGAGCTTGCCCCTCGCGGGGGCGAGCGTTATCCAACCGGGCGAGCGGATGAGCCCCGAGCCAGCCAGGATCCTCGTCGTCGACGACAGCGCCGCCCTGCGCGAGAACCTGCAGGAGTGCCTCGAGCTCGAGGGCTACCTCGTCACGCTGGCCGAGGACGGCGCGCGCGCGCTCGAGACGCTCGCCGAAGGGCCGCCTCCCGCCATCGTGCTCCTCGATCTCGTCATGCCCGGCATGGACGGGCGCGAGCTCGTCGCCCGGATCCGCGAAAACCCACGCCTCGCCGGCGTGCGCATCGTCATGTCGAGCGGCCACACCTCCTCGCGGATGCGGCAGGGGATCGAGTTCGACGCGTTCCTGCCGAAGCCGTTCGGCGTGGAGGAGCTGCTCGCGGCGCTGCGCGGCCTGACCGCATGAGGCGCGGCGCATCCCTCCCGCCCGCCGCGGCTCCCACCGGCGCATGAGCTCTCCAGACCCAGCAGCCTCGCGCCTCGCGGGCGCCTACCGGCGCCTCCGCGGGACCCGCGCTGCGAGGTGGGCCGTCGATCTCGCCTTCGTGCTCGCGGCCGTGCTGCTCGTGGGAGCGTGGCAGACGCGCGGCCACCTCGAGCGCGGAACCGCGCCTTCGATCGTCCTCCCGTCGCTCACCGGGGAGCGCGTCGCGCTCGACTCCCTGCGCGGCAAGCCGGTCCTCGTGGCCTTCTGGGCGCCGTGGTGCCCGGTCTGCAAGGCCGCCTCCGGCAACCTGTCCTGGGTGAGCCGCCTCGCCGGCGCTCGCGCCCGCGTCGTCACGATCGCGGCGGCCTACGAGGACCTCGCCGACGTACGGGCCTACGTGCGCGAGCAGGGCGTCGAGCTCCCCGTGCTCCTCGCGGACGACGGGGCGCTGCGCGCCTTTCGCGTCGACTCGTTCCCGACGTACTACTTCCTCGACGCGCAGGGCCGCGTGAAGCGCTCCGCCGCCGGCTACACCACGACGGTCGGGATGCTGCTGCGGCTCCTCCTCTGACGAGACCCGCGGCTCGAGCCGCGACCGAGGCGCGTCGAAGGCGCGCGGGTCGCCCCGAGCGCGTGCGGCGCGAGGCCAGGCGGGGAAACGACGAAGCGGCGGGTCCCGCGGCCGTCACCCCGCGGGCGGTGCGCCGTCGTTGCGCCGCGGGAGGAACCGCGAGACCTGCAGGCCGATCGCCGCGAGCGCGACGAATGCGCCGGACAGCGCCGAGCCGAGCGCCGCCTTGTAGAAACCCAGGGTCGGTTCAGCGAGGGAGCCGGACCGTCCGAACACCACGATCCCCACGAGCGGCGCGAGGAACAGCATCACGTTCGCATAGCGGACCCAGAACCCCGCGCGCTCGGGCGTCCCGCACACGTCGGTGAGCACGGCGCGCAGCGGGCGCGTGAGCACCGCGGTGATGCCCACGCTGCAGAGCAGTGCCGTCAGCACCTCGATCGAGAACATCGACGCAGAAGTCATCCTCTCCTCCCCTCTCCCTGCCGCACGCCGGTCGATTCGCTCACCGGTAGTGCCTGCCGAGCTCGGACGCCCACTCGATCCCGAGCCCGTCCGCGTGCGCGGCGAGCCACTCCGTGAAGCTCGTGACGGCGGTGGGCGGCCCGCCGGAGACGAGCAGGTTCGCGGTGAGCCCCTCGACCTCGTCCTTCGTGAGCACGACGTCGCCGAGCGGCGCGCGGAGCGCGCGGGCCGCGCCGAGGAGCAGCCACCGCGGGACCGGCACGATCGCGGCCCGCGAACGTACGGCCGCGCGGACGAGCCGGACGAGCTCGTCGAACGCGAACACCTCGGGGCCGACCGCGTCGAGGACCACGTCCCCGCCGCGCTCTCCCTGCTCCACGGCGAGCCGCGCCACGTCCTCGACGTGCACCGGCTGGATGCCGTAGGCACCGCGCGCCACCCCGAACACGGGGAGCCGTCGCAGCAGCCACGCGATGTTGTTGATGAGCACGTCCCTGCCGCCGAAGAACACCGCGGGGCGAAGGATGGCGTGGGAGAGCCCCGACTCGCGGAGCGCCCGCTCGACTTCGGCCTTGCCGCGGAAGTACGGCAGGGGCGAGCCCGACGCGGGGTTCGTGATGGAGACGTGGACGACGCGCTCGACGCCGGCCTCCGCCGCCGCGCGGAAGAGCGCGCGGCTGTTCTCGACCTCCCGCGCGAACGTCGACGCGCCGTGATCGAAGCGGACCCAGTAGGTGTTGTAGAGGACCCTCACGCCCGCGAGCGCCTCGCGCATCCTGGACGGATCATCGAAGCGGAAGGGCTCCACCTCGACGCGTCCGCCGAAGGGATCGGGGCGGTCCGGGTGCCCGGTGAGCGTCCTCACGCGCTCGCCGCGCGCGAGGAGGAGCCGCGCGATCTCCCTCCCGCTGTAGCCGAAGGCGCCGGTGATCGCGTGGACGTGTGGGCGGCTCATGGGCTTTCCTCCTCATCGACCATCAAGGTTCAGAATTTTATGAACGTCGTGGGTACGCCGATTCCCTTCCGCGCCCGCGAGGCGGCCCGAGCTACCCCTTCCCGTTCTGCCTTCGGCCGAACGGCATCCCGGCGATGAACGCCAGGGCCGAGCGGGACGACTGCGGGTCCTGGAGGAACCGGTTCACGACGCCCTCCACGGTGGTGAGGAGGTCCGCCATCTGCTCGAGCCGACCGCGGACCGCACCGGTCGCGCCCGGCGCGTCCACGAGCGCGTGGATCGCCTCCAGGGCCGGATCGAACTCCCGCCGCTTTCGCTCCTTCAGGATGCGGAAGAACATGAGCCAGACGTCCGGCTCGGTGACGTAGAAGTCCCTGCGTTCGCCGGCCACCTCGACCTGCCGCACCACGCCGAACGTCCGCAGCTCGCGCAGCGACATCGAGGCGTTGCCCTTGGAGATCTGGAGCCGCTCGGCGATCTCCTCGAGCGCGAGGGGCTCCTCGGTCGCCATGAGCAGCGCGTGCACGCGCGCCACCGACCGGTTGATGCCCCAGAGCGAGCCCATCGCGCCCCAGGCCTCGACGAAGCGCTGCACTGTCTCGGGAGTCGCCGCCGGCATCGTGCGTTCAGAATATTGAGAACGATCGTCCGACGTCAACGCCCCCGCGAGGGGCGGGCTCGACGGCGAGAAGAGGACGGCTAGAACCGGTGCACGAACAGCCCCGACCTCAGCTTCGGCTCGAACCAGGTGCTCTTCGGCGGCATGAGCTTGCCGGCGTCGGACACCGCGATGAGCTGCTCGATGCGCGTGGGGAAGAGGTGCAGCGCGAGCGACCAGCCCTCCTCCTTCACGCGCCGCTCGAGCTCCTCGTGGCCGCGGATGCCGCCGACGAAGTCGACGTCCTTCGAGGTGCGGGGGTCGGCGATGCCGAAGATGGGCGCCAGGATCTGGTCCTGCGCGATCGCGCAGTCCAGCGAGGCGACGGGGTCCTGCGCCGGGTACGAGCCCGGCCGCACACGGGCGAGGTACCAGCGGCCCGCCGCGTAGATGCCGAAGGCGAGCGGGCCGGGCGGCCGCGGGTCGCTCGCCGGCGAGACGTCCATCACCTTGCCGATCTCGCCGAGCAGCTCGCCCGCGGTCCGGCCGCGCGGGTCCCGCACGAGCCGGTTGTAGGCGAGGATCTGCATCTGGTCGTGGGGGAACACGACGGCGAGGAAGGCGCCGTGCTCGCCGGGCTGACCAGCGCGCTTCGCGTGGACGCGCGAGGCGGCGGCGGAGCGGTGGTGGCCGTCGGCGACGTAGAGCGCCGGCACGCCCGCGAAGAGCGCCTCGAGGCGCGCCCCGATGGCGGCGGGCACGACCCAGAGCTGGTGGCCCACGCCGTCCGGCGTCACGAGGTCCACCTCGGGCGCGGCGCGCTTCACCTCCTCGATCGCGCTGTCGATCTCCGGCGCGGCCCGGTAGGTGAGGAACACCGGCTCGTCGTGCGCGGAGAGCGTGTCGATGTGGCGGACGCGGTCGTCCTCCTTGTCCGCGCGCGTCTTCTCGTGCTTCTTGATGACGTCCCGGTCGTACTCCTCGACGGAGGCGCAGGCGACGAGGCCGGTCTGCCGGTGCGCGCCCATCCGCTGCGCGTACACGTAGAAGCGCGGCTCGGGATCGGCGCGCAGCACGCCGCGCTGGACGAGCTCCGCGAGGTTCTCGGCGCCCTTCGCGTACACCGCGTCCGCGTGCTCGTCCGTGCCCTCGGGCAGGTCGATCTCGGGGCGCGAGACGCGCAGGTAGCTGTCGGGGTTGCCCTTCGCGAGCGCGCGCGCCTCCCGCGTCGAGACGACGTCGTAGGGGGGCGAGGCGACGCGGGCGGCGAGATCGGCGGGCGGGCGCAGCGCCCGGAACGGCTTCATGGTGGCCATGCGGTCCTCCGGCGAGGCCGGTCGTTCTAGCAGAACGCCGGCCGTCGCGCTCGGGACGCCGCGGGCCTAGCCCCAGAGCTTGTCGTCGCGCGTCGGCAGCACGCGGCCGCAGATGGCGCAGATCTTCACCCGCGCGCCGGTCGTGGCGTGCCGGCCGTCCGCGTAGTTGTGATCGCACTCGTCGAGGAGCTTGGCCTCTTCCGCGCGCAGCGCGGCGAGCATGCCCTCGTGCTTGGCGATCTCGGCCCGCAGCTCGTCGCGGCGGGCCAGCCGTTCCGTCTGAGTCACGGCGTGCCTCCGATAGGGTGAAGGGCGAGTGTACGCCAGCGGGGTAGCCGGCGACATGCGGCCAAATGGACCTCGGCGCTGGACCCCGGCGCTGCACGCAAGGGTTGCGTGAGGGCTCCACCTCGCGCGGAGCCTGCGCGCGGGCGCACGCTCGCCTGGCGCACCTCGGTGGACAGCTCGCGACCAGAACGAGCGTACGTGCCCGTCACGAGGAGGGTGCGACATCTGCGACCTCCTGAGCGCCCACAACGCCTCACCCCTTCGGGGCACAACGGTTGCTAGCAGTGAAGCTCCCCGCGCGTCCGGACCGTCGTCCTGCGCGCCTCGCCGCCCGGAGAGTCGATGGCCCACCCGAAGCGCCTGATCCTCTGCGTCGCCCTCGCCGTTCTCGCCGCCACCGGCTGCGACGGCGCGGCCCGCCCCGTCGACGGCCAGCCCGGCTCGGGCGAGGGCTGCACGACCTGCCACGGCGACGCGACGCGCGTGACGGACTCACCGCTCGTGAAGGCCGCGCCGGCGACCGGCGCCCACCTCGCCCACCTGCAGGGCTCCACGTTCCGTGATCCCATCGCCTGCGCCGAGTGCCACCCGGTGACGACCAGCGCCGCGCACTCGAACCAGACCGTGGACTTCGCCTGGGGACCGCTCGCCAGCGCGCGGGGCGCGACGCCGTCGTACGACCCGGCGAGCGGCACCTGCACCAACGCGTGCCACGGGGCGGCGCCCTCGCCGGCCTGGACGGCGGACGTGACGCTCGACTGCACGAGCTGCCACGGTCACCCGCCGGCCTCCGCGCCGCACGATCCCTCGAAGCAGGACTGCTCCGTCTGCCATCCGGGCACCGTCCTCGCGACGGGCGAGCTCAACCGCGAGGCGAAGCTCCACCTCGACGGCGAGATCGAGGCGGGCGGGATGCATCCGACCGGCTGGAGCGATCCGGCCCGGCACGGGCAGGCCGCGATGACGGGGCTCGCCGGCTGCGCCGCCTGCCACGGCGCGGACTACGCGGGCGGGACGAGCGGCATCTCCTGCACCGCGTGCCACGCCGCCGCCGGCCACGCGGGCTGGGCGACGGAGTGCACCTTCTGTCACGGCGACCGCGCGAGCGGACGCGCGTCGCCCCCCGTGGACACCCACGGGCTCTCCCTCGTCACGAACGTCTCGGTCGGCGCCCACGACGCGCACGTGGGGGCGACGCTCTCGAGCCCGGTGGCCTGCGAGGCGTGCCACCCCTCGCGGGTGGGGAGCGACGTCCGGACCGACGCGGCG
Source organism: Anaeromyxobacter sp. SG17 (assembly GCF_022690695.1). Taxonomy (NCBI): domain Bacteria; kingdom Pseudomonadati; phylum Myxococcota; class Myxococcia; order Myxococcales; family Anaeromyxobacteraceae; genus Anaeromyxobacter; species Anaeromyxobacter sp. SG17. The sequence continues at coordinate 27,551 of NZ_JALCYX010000011.1, read as the reverse complement.
CACGTGGACGGTGACGGCGTCGCCGAGGTTCAGTTCGGCGCGCTCGCGAAGACGGGCGGCAAGACGCCCGTGTACTCGCGGGCGAGCGCGACGAGCGCGAGCTGCGCGTCCACGTACTGCCACGGCAACTTCAGCGGCGGCACGGTCGCCACGACGAGCTGGACGAGCACGACGCCGATGACCTGCACCTCCTGTCACGGCAGCCCGCCCGATACCGGAAAGCACACGTTCCACGTCGGCGGCTTGGGACTCCAGTGCGCCAACTGCCACGCGAGCGTGGTGGACGCGGCGAGGGCGATCACGGCCCCGGCGCTCCACGTGAACGGCACGAAGGAGGTCCAGTTCGGGGGAACCTGGGGCACGGTCTCGGTCAAGGGAACCTGGTCCTCCGCCTCGCGCTCCTGCTCGAGCCTCGCCACGGGATGTCACGGTCAGAAGAGCTGGTAGTCCTCGGCAGGTGAACGGACCGCCGCGCCCCGGGGTGAATCCAGGGCGCGGCGGTCCCGTGAGCACGCGACACGGAAGAGCGACGCCGTCTGGGTACATCGGCGTATACTCTTGCGCGCGGTCAACGAGGTTCGTCCGCGCCCGCGGCATCCTCCGGCAATCCGCCGGGCCAATCGCGCCCGCGACTCGCTCTCCCGAGGTTCGACACACATGGTCAACCCGCGCTTCGCCCTGCTCGCCCTCACCGCGAGCGGCATCATGCTCGCCGCTTGCGACGACGCCCGGACGCTCGAGGCCCGCGAGGAGGGCGCGACCGCCGGGACGTGTGCCGCGTGCCACGGCTTCCCGCCGCCCGCGCCGCACCCCCAGTCCCAGAGCTGCTTCGTCTGCCACCCGCAGACGGTCGACGCGAACAGCGACATCATCCCCGGCGGCGCGCACCAGAACGGGCGGGTCGACCCGGCCGACGTGAGCTTCGGGCACCCCGCGAACTACCTCGCGGAGCACAGCAGCGACGCGATCCGCGACATCCGCCGCTGCGCCGAGTGCCACGGCGCGAGCTACGACGGCGGCTTCGCGCAGGTGTCCTGCAACGGGTGCCACGGCGTGATCGGCTTCGCGAGGTGGCAGTCGAACTGCACGTTCTGTCACGGCACGCGTGACACGGCCTTCACGCTCGACCGCCTCGCCGAGGCCGCGCCGCCCGGAAGCGTCGCCGGCGCCACCGCCACCACCGACCCCGGCGTCGGCGCGCACCAGAAGCACCTCGGGAACGGCAGCGTCCTCTCGAACGGCTTCCAGTGCCAGACCTGCCATCCGGTGGGAGGCAGCCTCGACCACCTGACGGGCAAGGCGGAGGTGACGTTCGAGTTCCTCCCGCTCGCCTCTGCCGGCGGCGCCACGCCCGCGTTCACGGAGGGGACGCAGACCTGCAGCGTCTACTGCCACGGCGCGACGCTCGCGGGCGGCACCGCGACGTCGCCTCGCTGGACGCAGGCGCTCACCTCCTGCGACTCCTGCCACGGCATCCCGCCGGCGTCGGGCTACCACGCGACCCACGCCGCGAAGGTGACCTGCGCGGAGTGTCACGTCGGCTACACCAACACCTCCGTGGACAAGGACACGCACGTGAACGGGGTGCGCGACGTGAACGAGGTCATCATCGGCGCCGACCTGTCGCACACGGTCGTGGCCGACGCTCGCGTGCAGGGCTGGAACTGCGCCGCCTGCCATCCTTGACGCGCGTCCTCGCGCGCGCCTGACGAGGGCCGGGGGAGACCCCGGCCCTCTCCTTTTCCCCAAGCCGGTACGCACCCTCGCGACGGGCCGCGCCGCCGTACGCCGTCCCGCGTCGGCCGGGTCGCGCACGGACGTGCGATGGCATCGGCGTCTGGGATGGCTCGCCCAGCCCCAGCCGAGACGAGATCAGCCCCCCGGCGCGGCGCTCCCCTCGGGACCCCCCGCGCGCGGCGCTGCCGCCCCCGGCTGAACGGTCCCATCTTGCGGGTCGTGCAGGCCTCGCGGCGCGACCGGCTCGCTCCCCTGACCGGGCTCCGCTTCGCCGCGGCTCTCGGCATCCTCCTCTACCACTATGGCGCCCCGCTCGTGGCGGGGCTCCCGGCGTGGGTGGAGCGCGTCCGGGTCGGCGGACACGTCTGGGTCGGGCTCTTCTACGTGCTCTCGGGATTCGTGCTCGCCTGGGCCCATCCGCTGCCGATGGCGCCCGCCGAGCGGCGGACGTTCTACGTGGCGCGCTTCGCCCGGCTCTACCCCGCCTACCTGCTCGCGTTCCTGCTCATCGCGCCGTTCGCGCTCGAGCGCTGGCAGGGGGGCGGCCCCGTGGCGCTCGCCAAGGCGGCGACGGTCGCGACGGCGTGCCTCCTGCTCGCGCAGGCCTGGGCGACCCCCATCGCCCGGCTCTGGAACCCGCCGGGCTGGTCCACCTCGGTCGTGGCGGCGTTCTACGCGGCGTTCCCGTTCGTGGCGGCGCGGCTCTCGCGCCTGTCGCGCCGCGGCCTCGCGCTCGCGGCGCTCGGCGCCTGGACGGCGAGCCTCGCCTTCCCGCTCCTCTACCTCGCGCTGCGGCCCGACGGTCAGGTCGAGCCGGCCACGCTCACCTGGGAGGAGCCGCTCTGGCTGGAGGCGCTGAAGTTCCACCCCGTCGCTCGCGCCGGCGAGTTCGGCGTCGGCGTCGCGCTCGGCCTGCTCCACCACCGCGGGGTGGGCCTCGGGCGGCTCGGGGGCGCGGCGGCCGCCGCTGCGCTCGGCGCCGTGATCGTCCTCCTCGCGTGGGGCGGCGCGCCCTACGTGCTCGTGCACAACGGGCTGGCGGTGCCGCTCTTCGCGATCGCGCTGCTGGGGCTCGCGGCCGGCGGGAGCGGCCCGGCGCGCGTCCTCGCGTCGCCCGCGGCACGCTCCCTCGGCGACGCGAGCTTCGCGCTGTACGCGCTGCAGGAGCCGCTCTGGCGGTGGGCGCGCCGGCTCGTACCGGAGGATCCGGGCGCGGCACCGAGCGCCGCGTTCGTGCTCGGGTTCGCGGGGTTCGCGATCGCCGTGTCGATCATCGTGTCGCGCTCGCTCGAGCGCCCGGCGCGGCACGCGCTGCGAGCGCTGCTCGGTGGCGAGCGCGCCGGGACGCGGGCTCCGCCCGCCGAGGTGTCGGGGCTCGCGCCGGCTGAACGGCGCTAGAGTCCCCGGGGTGCCGCGCACCTAGGCGGGGCCACCGGGGCCCTGCTCGCGCGCGGACGCGTCGGCCCGGTCGCTGCCTGCGCGCCGGCCGGGGAGCCCGACCACGCCGCCCGCGAAGCCGAAGAAGAGCGCGGCCGTCCAGACGCTCGAGGTGAGCGGGCACGTCCCGGTGTTGCAGCCGATGAAGTAGGCGTACGCGGCGCCTGCCGCGGCGCCCACGGCCGCGCCACCGGCGGTCCGCCAGTGGGCGCGCGCGATGGCTCGGGCGTTCATCGCTCGTGAGAGCCCCGGAGTCGAGGAGCGGTTCGCCGCGAGCGGGCGGGCGGGTGCACGGCGGGCGGCTCTGCACGGGGATGCGACGGCGTTCTGCTTGACCGCGGGGCGGGCGGGCCTTTTCGTAGGGGCTCCGATGAACCGCGCCCTCCTCGCCTCGCTCACGCTCCTCGCCCTGGCGCTCTCCGCGTGCCGCTCCGCCGACGTCCGGCCCGCCGCCGCGCCGGGATCGCCGCCCGCGTGGGAGGCCGACAACCCGGTCCGGCCGCTGCCGGCGCCTCCGCTCGGGAGCCCGGCGGACTTCTCGACGGTGCCGTGGGTCACCCCGCAGAAGGTCCGGCTCGGGCGCTGGCTCTTCTACGACCGGCGCCTCAGCGCGGACGGCACGATCTCCTGCGCCACCTGCCACCGGCCGGAGCACGCGTTCTCGGAGCCCACCGCGGTCTCGACCGGCATCCGCGGCCAGCAGGGCCGCCGCAAGTCGCCGCCGATCCTGAACGCCGCGTGGCCCGTGTACCCGCGCTACTTCTGGGACGGGCGGGCCGCGACCCTGGCGGAGCAGGCGCAGGGGCCGCTCGCGAACCCGGTCGAGATGGGCAACACGCTCGACCACGTGGTGCTCACCGTCTCGCGCGTCCCCGGCTACGCGCCGTACTTCCGCGAGGCGTTCGGCGATCCGCGCATCGACGTCGCGCGCGTGAGCGAGGCGATCGCCGCCTACGAGGCCACGCGGCTCTCGGGGAACTCCGCCTACGACCGCTTCGCCGCCGGGGACGAGGCGGCGCTCTCGCCGGAGGCGCGGCGCGGGATGGAGCTCTTCTTCGGCCGCGCGCAGTGCGCGCAGTGCCACCTCGGCCCGAACCTCTCCGACTCGCAGTTCCACAACCTCGGCGTCGGCTGGCGCCCGCCCGCGGACGCGGTCCAGCCGCTCCTCGAGGGCTTCGCGGACAAGGGCCGCTACGAGGTCACCCGCGACGTGAAGGACGTGGGTGCGTTCAAGACACCCACCCTGCGCGACTGCTCGAGGCACGCGCCCTACATGCACGACGGGTCGATGGCGACGCTGGAGGAGGCCGTGCTGCACTACTGGCGCGGCGGGTTCGCGAACCCGTGGCTCTCGGAGCGCATCGTGCCGGTGCCGATGACGCGGGCCGAGCTCTCCGCGCTCGTCGCGTTCCTGCGGGCGCTCGACGGCGAGGGCTACGCCGACGTCGCGCCGGGGGTCTTCCCGCAGTAGCGGCGCCGCGGCAGTCCGGCGAGGCGGTGTCAGACCGGCTTGCCACACTTCGATGCGTGTGGCGCTTCGTGACGCTGGATCTCGAGACTGTCCCCGACGAAGCCCTCGTCGGCGCGGTGGACGGCGAGCCTTCTCGTCCGTACTCCGAGCAGCTCCGCCGCGTGGTCGCCGATCGCCGCGCCCGCACCGGCGGCAGGAGCGACTTCCTCCCCCTGCCCTACCACCGGCCCGTGGCGGGCTGCCTGCTCGAGGCGGTGGAGGACGGCGGGATCGTGCGGGTCGTGGACGTCTCCGCGTGGACGGATCGCCGCGGCGACGAGGCGGCCTTCCTCGCGCGCACCTGGGAGCGGCTCGAGGGCGCCGCGCTCGTCACGTTCCACGGCAAGGGGTTCGATCTCCCCGTGCTCGAGCTCCGCTCGCTCAAGCACTCCGTGCCGACGCCGGCGTGGTTCACCGGCGGGAGACGCTTCGGCGCGGCCGATCACTTCGACCTGAAGGAGCTGCTCGCGGCGCAGGGCTCGGGCGGCGCGGCGCCGCTCGACCTGTACGCGAAGCTCGTCGGCCTGCCGGGCAAGGAGGACGTGGCCGGCGCGGACGTGCAGGCGCTCTATGCGGCGGGCGCGCTCGATCGCATCGCGGCGTACTGCATGACCGACGTCGTGCAGACGTTCCTCTTGTTCCTGCGGTACCGGCTCGTCGAGGGGTCGCTCACGCCCGACGGCTACGCCGAGAGCGCCGCGCTCGCGCGCACCGCGCTCCCGCCGCTGTTCCTGCGGCGGCTGCCGCTCGGGGAGCAGTCGGCGCTCGACGGTTTCCTGGATCGCTGCGCGGGGTACTTCGGCGAGGGGCCCGATGACGCTCGCCCCCGGATCCCGGCGAGCACGGCGCGAGCGGGCTGAGCTCCCGCTCCACTCGACGGCCGGGAGCGAGCGGGCCAGAGCGCGATCGCGTCGTGCGCCAGGCCCTGCCCGCCGTCGTCTCCGCGGCTCGGCGCTACTTGGGCGAGCGCTTCGCCTTGCGCTTGCGCTTCACCGACAGCGCGCGCTTGCGGGTGGCGGTGGCGCGCTTCGTCTTCGAGCGGTTCGCGACCTTGCGCTTCGAGCGGTTCCCCTTCTGTGCGGGCATGCGTCCCTCCTTTTGAGGCGTGTGAGCGCGGGAGTGTCGCCGCGAGCGTGCGCGCCGTCAACTCCGCGCGGCGGCGCGGGGGAGCGGGCGGCGGCTACTCGAGCCAGTCGCGGTCGCGCAGCTTCCGCGGCAGGTACTCCTCGGTGATGAAGCTGATGCCGCGGCGGGAGAGCGCCTCGAGCTCGAACTTGAGGCCGGAGCGCACCATCTCCTGGATCTCCCGCTGCCACTGCTTCGCCTGGAACCACGGGTAGGCGAGCATCTGCTTCGCGCGGTTGTTGTCGCCGTCGTCCATCCTGATCGCGACGTTCACGGGCAGCTTGTACTTGTCCTTGTCGAACGACGACAGCCCGACGAAGCGGGCGTCCGGCACCGCCATGCGCATCGACTCGTAGGCGAGGTTGATCGAGCCCTGCTTCATGACCGAGTAGATGTAGAAGCCCCACGGATCGTTGTCGACGAGCACGTAGACGGGGAGCTTCAGCTCGGAGTGGAGGCGCTGCACGAGGCGGCGGACGCCGCGCGGCGGCTGGCCTCCGCCCTGCAGGATGATGCACTTCTCCCGCTTCCAGAACTTGTCCTCGTTGAAGCGCGTCCAGACGGCGTCCTTCTCGATGAGGAGGATGTACTTCGCCTCGTGGCGGACGAACTCGATGACGTTCTCCTCCACGATCGAGGGGACCGCCCACCCGCCGGAGCCCATCCGGCGGAGATCGATGGTGTCCCCGGTGTCGCGGATGGTGATGGGGCCGACCATCGAGCCCTTCCGCGAGGCGAACAGGTGCAGCTCCTCGCGGAGCGCGTCGAGCGCGACCTCGAGGTCCTCGATGATCGGGTCGGACTCGTCCTGCTCCTCGAAGGTGTTCTGCTTCGTGTCGCCGATGGTGTGCTTGGTGATGTAGTAGAGGTCGCGGATGCTCGTCGTCTTGCCGCCCTCGATGAGCTCCTTGCAGGCGTCCGACACGAGGAACGTCTGCATGAACTTCTTCGCCATCGCGACGTTGAAGAAGTAGCGCTTCTGGCGCTGCGACCCGAGCTCGATGAGCCGCCGCTTCTCGTTGAACTTCACGTTCGCGAGCGAGCGGATGGGGATCTCGACGAAGGGGTTCTTGCCGCCCTTGACCGAGCGGACGACCGTCTCGGCGAGCTTCTCGATCTTCTGGGCGGTCTGCTTGGAGACGGCGTCGAGCCTGGCCATGGTCGTTCCTTACTCGTCCTCGTTCTCGGCCCGGCGCGGGCGCTTCGTGAGCTTCTTCGACTGCTCCTCGAGCGCCGCGTCCACCTCCGCGAGCTCCGCCTCCGTGACCCGGTCGGCGAGCCGCAGGAACTCGCGCTTGATGGGCTCCGGGCTCTTGCCGGTGATCTTGCCGATCGCCTGCGCGACCTCCTGGATGTAGAGCTCGAAGATGCCGCGGCGCTGCGCCTGGTAGTCCGCGTGCTGCTTCTTGCGGATGTGCGCGGCGAGCTTGCGGCCGCACTCCTGCGCCGCGAGCTGGATCTCCCGCATGATCTCCGGGTAGTGCGCGACGGCCTCCTTCGCCTCGCTCGTGAACGGCACCCACACCGACGCGATGTGGACGAGGAGCGCCATGGGGCCGACCGGGAGCGAGCCCTTCGGCTGCGAGAGCAGGTAGTTCCGCCAGTCGGTCTTGACGATGGCCTCGGTCGTGCCGCACGCGCCGCGCTGGAAGAGCAGCGGCACGCGGTTCGCGAACCGGAAGAGCTCGATGGGCTTGTCCGCCGGCCAGGAGCCGCCGTAGGCGAGCCCGACCTCCACCTGGAACGGGTTGCCGCGGTAGACCTTGGGCGGCCGCGTCACCGTCGCGATGAAGTAGTTGTGCCCCTTGATCTTCTCGACGCCCTCCTCGGGCGGCGCGTCGGGCACCTCCGGCGCGGCGGCCTTCGCCGCCTTCTCCTTCCGGGAGGCCTTCTTCTTCGTGGCCTGGTCGAGGTCGAGCTGCTCGTCCGCCTCGGGCCCCTCCGTCTCGACCACGTTCAGGAACGAGATGAGCCCGCGCTTCATGAGCTCGTCGCCGATGGGCGACAGGCAGTTCGTCGGCGGATTCATGATCTTGGTCGCGCCGATGGCCCGGTGGAGCTTCTCCGCGAGCGTTCGGTCCTCGCCGAGGTCGCGCGGGCGCACGCGCCCCTTGAACGCCGCGCGCTTCACGATCTCGTCCGCGACCTGACCCGAGACGCGCGAGAAGCCGCTCTGCAGGAACCCGCGCACGTCGCGCGCCTTCGACTCGGCCGCCATCAGCATGAGCGCCCCCAGCTCGACGCCGTGCGGGTGCGGCTTGATCTCCACCGCCTCCTTGGGGAGCTCCTCGGTCGCGCGCGGGAACGTGAGGAGCTGCTGGCGCGGGCGCAGGTAGTGCACGGTCGCGTGCGGGTTCGAGAGCGCGGTGTGCTCGACGTAGCGGTTCACGAACCGCTGGCCGGCCTGCCAGTTCGCGACGATCTCGAGCTCGACGCGGGTGCCGTGCTCCTGGTGCCACTCGTCGAGCTGGCGGTCCTCGGTGACGACCGGGTTGTTCTTCCGCGTGTCGATCTGGATCTCGAAGAAGTGCGCCGGCTTCCCCTTGCCGGTGCGCGACGTGACGCGGATCGGTCGGCCGGTGGTGAGCTGGCCGTACATCGCCGCGGCGCTGATGCCGATGCCCTGCTGGCCGCGAGACTGCTTCAGCCGGTGGAACTTCGAGCCGTAGAGGAGCTTGCCGAAGATCTTCGGCGCCTGCGCCTTCACGATGCCGGGGCCGTTGTCCTCGATGACGACCACGAAGCGGCCCTCGCCCTTCGTGAGCTCGGCCTTCGGTGCGGGGGGAACGGCACCCCCCGCGCGCTTCGGGGCGGGCTCCTCCGCTTCGGTGCTCTCGAGCCCGAGGTCGCGGACCTCGATCGTGATCTCGGGGAGGATCCCGGCCTCCTCGCAGGCGTCGAGGGAGTTGTCGACCGCCTCCTTGATCGTCGTGAGGAGCGCCTTCGAGGGGTTGTCGAAGCCGAGGAGGTGGCGGTTCTTCGTGAAGAACTCGGAGATCGAGATCTCGCGCTGCTTCGACGCCATCTGCTCGGCGGTGGCCCGCCGGCGAGGCGCCTTGGGCGCCTCGGGCGCCTCCTCCGCCTCGGCCGCAGGCTCGATCGCCGGCAGGAGCTCCGGCTCGGGCTCCGGCCGGGCTCGCGCCCTGCGCGGAGCGGCCGCGGGCGCGGCCTTCGTCGTCCTCGCGCCCCCACGCCGGGCGGGCGCCGGCTCGACCTGGACGAGCTCGAGCTGCGCCTTCTCGACCCTCGCCGCGGGCCGCCCCTTCCCCTTCGCCGCTGTCGCCTTCCGAGATGCCATGACCGGGCTAACCTCGCGATATCGCCTGGGCCGGCTTTAGCACGGGAGCCCCACGGGCGCGAGAAAGCATCGACGCGGCGGGCCTCCGCCCGCCCGCCGCGTTTGACGCGGCCGCCCGGGTGGTTACCTACTCTCCATATGGCCTGGAACGAAGCGACGACGCCGCGCGGAATGAACCGACCGACGGGCGGATTCGGCCGCAACTACCTGAAGACCGCCATGCTGATGGCCTTCCTCATCGCGATCCTCGCGATCGGCGGCCAGATGGTGGGCGGCACGGGCGGGATGCTCCTCTTCGGGGCGATCGGCCTGGTGTTCAACTTCCTCTCCTACTGGTTCTCCGACCGGATCGCGCTCATGGCGCACCGCGCCCGGCCGGTCACGCGAGAGCAGCTCCCGGACGTCTACGAGATCGTGGAGCGGCTCACGCGCAAGGCGGGCATCCCGATGCCGGCCGTCTACGTGATCCCGTCGCCTACCCCGAACGCGTTCGCGACCGGGAGGAACCCGAGCCACTCTGCGGTCGCCGTGACCGAGGGCATCCTGAGCATCCTCGACCGCCGCCAGCTCGAGGGCGTGCTCGCGCACGAGCTGTCGCACGTGCGCAACCGGGACGTGCTCATCGCCACCATCGCCGCGGCGGTGGCGGGCCTCATCGCCTCCCTCGGCCACATGATCCAGTGGGGCGCGATCCTGGGCGGCTTCGGCGGCCGCTCCGACGACGACCGCGGCGGCAACGTCTTCGCCGCGCTCGCCTGGGCGCTGCTCGCGCCGATCATCGCGATGATCGTGCAGCTCGCGGTGTCGCGCTCGCGGGAGTTCGGCGCGGACGCCTCCGGAGCGGAGCTCACCGGCGACCCCGACGCGCTCGCCGACGCCCTCCTCTCCCTGGAGCGCGGCAACGAGGTGCGGCCCTACGCCTACGGCGGCCCCGCCACCGCGCACCTGTTCATCGTGAACCCGTTCCGCGGCGCGGGCGGCAAGATGCTCCAGCTCTTCTCCACGCACCCGCCCATCGAGGCGCGCGTGGAGAGGCTGCGCCAGATGCGGCGCGGCGTCCGTTATGCCTAGCCGCCGGCCGGCAGCCCCCCGCTAGAAGGCACAGCTCGTCGACCCGCTCGCGACGACGTCGAGCCTCCTCGAGATGGTGGTGTTCGTCGCCGGGTTGTAGACGAGGATCTCGTAGGTCCCGACCTGCGAGGGCGCGGCGAAGGTGCAGTTGATCGCGTTGAGGTCACAGCCGGGCGGGCACGAGTTCGCGTTCTCGCAGGCCTCCACCACCGGGTCGAGCTGGATGGTCCCGCTCGAGGTCGCCTGCGACAGGTCCACGTCACAGCTCGCGGCGCTCTGATTGCACGTCGGGCAGAGCCGGAGCGGCACCGACACCGTCGAGCCGGGCGTGGCGGTGCAGCCCGCGACCGCGTCCACCCGCGGCGTCTCGGTGGGGCACTTCTCGCCGCAGGCGGAGAGCCCGACGGCGGCGGCGCAGGCGCCGATGGCGATGATGCGTCGAAGCGTCATGTCCCGTTCCTCCCTGGGCTCGGCCGTCACGGCTCGAGCACGATCTTCCCGAACTGCGCCCGCTCGGAGAGGAGCGCGTGTCCCTTCACGGCGTCCGCGAGCGCGAGGGTCCGGTCCACCACGGGCCGGAGCTTCCCCTCGCCCACGAAGCGAAGCACCTGCACGAGCTCGGCCGCGGTCCCCATCGTGGAGCCCAGGATGGAGAGCTGCCGGAAGAACACGTGGCGGAGGTCGGTGAGCGGGTCGTACCCGGTCGTCGCCCCCACGGTCACGATCCTGCCCCCGATCCCGGCGGAGAGGATCGACTTTTCCCACGTCTTCTTGCCCACGTGCTCGAACACGACCTCCACGCCCCGCCTGTCGGTGAGCCGCCTCACCTCCTGGACGAAGTCCTGGGTCTCGTAATTCACCACCTCGTCCGCGCCGAGCTCCTTCGCGCGCCGCAGCTTCTCGTCCGAGCCCGCCGTCGCGATGACGCGCGCCCCGTGGAGCTTCGCGATCTGCACCGCCGCGACGCCCACGCCCGAGCCTGCGGCGTGCACGAGCACGGTCTCCCCGAGCCTCACCTGCGCCCGCGCGACGAGCGCGTGCCAGGCGGTCATGAAGGTGAGCGGGACCGCGGCGGCCTCCACGAACGAGAGGTTCTCGGGCTTCGGGAGGACGTTCCGCGCGGGCAGGAGGAACTTCTCGGCCATCCCGCCCGACACGTGCTCGCCCAGGATCGCGAAGCGGCGGCAGAGGTTCTCGTGGCCGGCGAGGCAGCGTTCGCAGTGCCCGCAGCCCAGGCTCGGGTTCACGACCACCGCGTCGCCTGCCTTCACGCCCTCGACGCCGGGGCCGACCGCCTCCACGACGCCCGCCACGTCGGACCCGAGCACGTGCGGGAACGCGAGCTTCAGGCCCTGCCAGCCCTTGCGCACCCAGATGTCGAGGTGGTTGAGCGCCGCCGCCTTCACCGCCAGCACCACCTGCCCCGGCCCCGGGGTCGGGTCCGGCAGCTCGACGAGCTTCACCACCTCCGGGCCGCCGTGCTCGCGGATCGCGATCGCCTTCATGTCGTCGTCCTCGGGGGTGTCAGGGTGGGGGCTGCCCGCGCAGGAAGCGGCTCGCGCAGATCTTGGCGTCGATCGCGCTGCCGCTCGACGTCCATGCCGGATCCTGCCGCATCACCCGCGCCTCGCACACGAGCCAGCACCCGAGCGGCCCGCAGAGGCCCGGGTCGTTGGGATACCAGTAGTAGAGCACCTGACACTGCGGGTCTGCGGCGCTCGAGGCGGCGCAGGTGTCGTTGCCGCCCATCGGCGCGAGCGCCGCGTTGCAGAGCGGGCCGACGACGACGGGGTAGCTGCCGCTCCGTACGTCGAAGGCCTGGTTCGAGTCGCGGAGGGTCGCCCCGGCCCCGACGAGTCCCCTGCAGTCCGCCGCGATGCGATCGAACGCGCGCTCCTCGCGGCCCGAGCCGCACGCCGCGGCGACGAGGACGAGCACGAGGGCGAGGGGCCGGCGCGGAAGCATCTCCACACGATTACACGGCTCACGCACGGGTGCCACGCGCCCGTGGGGGCAGGCGAGCGGCGGTGGGTCCGGGTGGGGATCCCGCCCCCTCGTGCTCCCCCCGCGCGCTACATTCGCCGCGTGATCGTCCGCATCGACGTCGTCCCGATCGTCCTCGAGATGCGCCGCGTGATCGTCGCCGAGATCGTCGGCGGCTACCACGGCCAGGCCCAGCTCGGCCGGTGGTGGCTCCCGTCCGGCCTGCTCGGCGAGGACGAGCAGCCCGGCGACGCCGCCCGCCGCATCGTCAAGGCGCACCTGGGCCTCGAGCTCGAGGGCGCCGTCGTGGTGGGCACGCGATCCGCGCCGGTGGGCGACGCGCGCCACCTCGCGCTCGCCGTGGCGGGCGCCGTGACGGGCGGCGAGCCCGCGCTCGGCCCGACCGTCTCCGGGTTCGCCGCGCGGACGCTGCCCGAGCTGCCCGACCAGGTGGGCTTCTGGCATCGGGACGACGTCGCCGTGCTCGTGGCGCGCTACGAGAAGCTGCGCGCCTGAACGCCGGGCGGTAGCAGACCGCGCGCCGGCTCGCCCGCGCGTCGCCCTGCGAAGGGCATGGCGCCCTCGGACCGGGAGCGGATCATCCGCCCAGGAGGTCGCGATGCCCGTCTACGAGTTCTTCTGCCGCAAGTGCCAGAAGCCGTTCACCGAGGTGATGCACGTGTCGGAGCACGAGGCCGGCGTCGCCGAGTGCCCGGAGTGCCACAGCAAGGCCGACGTCGAGAAGCGGCTCTCCACGTTCACCGCGGTGACGAGCCGGAAGTCCGCCGGGCTGTGAGGGGCGCCGTGACGTCGCGGTGACCAAGCGTGAAGCTCCGCGAATCGTCCTCGCTTCAGCGCTCGACCAGCCGGAGCGGCTCACCCTCCGGCACGTGCCTCATCGCGGCGGAGTTCATGCAGTAGCGGAGCCCCGTCGGCGGAGGGCCATCGGGGAAGACGTGGCCGAGGTGCCCCTCGCAGCGCGCGCAGCGGACCTCGGTGCGCACCATGCCGTAAGAGCGGTCCTCGACCTCGGTGAGCGCGTCGTCGGCCACCGGCCGCGTGAACGACGGCCAGCCCGTCCCGGACTCGAACTTCTCGCCCGAGCGGAAGAGCGGATTCCCGCAGGCGGCGCACACGTACGTGCCGGGGTCCTTCGTGCCCAGGAAGCAGCCCGTGAACGGCCGCTCCGTGCCGTGGTGCCGGAGCACCTGGTACTCCTCGGGCGAGAGCCGCCTCTTCCACTCCTCGTCGCTCAGGAGAAGCTTGCCGGGCATGCGGTCGGACCTCCAGGGGCGCTTCCGCGCCCGGCGGTCATAACGGCGCGCCCGCGCGCCTGCCCCCGCGCGCGCATTGCCCGCCCGCCCGGGGACCGCTAGGAAAGCCGTCGGAGAACCCCCGAATGAAGATCCCCCTCCTCGCGATGCTGCTCGGCTCCGCCGCCCTGAAGGTCGGCGACAAGGCCCCCGACTTCACCCTGCCCGACACCGAGGGCCTACCGGTCAGCCTGTCGAAGCTGCTCGAGAAGGGACCGGTGATCCTGGCCTTCTACCCGAAGGCCTTCACGCCCGGCTGCACGAAGCAGAACGCGAACTTCCGCGATCGCTACGGGGACGTCTCCGCGAAGGGCGCCCAGGTCGTCGGCATCTCGACCGACGACGTCGAGACGCAGCGCAGGTTCAAGGCGGAGATGAAGCTGCCCTACCCGCTCCTCTCGGACGCGGGCGGCAAGGTGGCGAAGCAGTATGCCGGGACCATGGCGGTCATCGGCGTCGCGAACCGCGCCAACTTCGTCATCGGGCAGGACGGCACCGTGAAGGAGATCGTGGAGGGCGGCGACGCCGTCGACCCGACCGCCGCCATCGCGGCCTGTCCGCTCAGGAAGGGGACGTGATGAAGCTCCTCGACGTGCTGGTCCGCGACCTCCGCCGCCGCCTCCTCGGCATCTCGCCCGAGGAGATCCGCTACACCTTCGAGGACGTGCGCTCGGAGATCCGCTCCGTACGCGCGGAGCTGAAGCAGGAGATCGAGGCCGTCCGCAAGGACATCGACTCGCTGCCTTCGCGCCAGGACCGCCCGGCCGGACCCGAGATCCCCGTCGCCGAGGCGTGACGAGCGCCGTTCGCGCAGCACCGTCGCGAGCTGCACGGGGCCCGTGGACTACAGCTCCGGCTCCTCGACGAGGACCCGCCGCACCGTCGCCGGCTCGCCGCCGGCGTCCACGACCGCACCGCACTTCCAGTGCGCGCGGCGCAGGTAGCCGAGGCCGATGCGCCCCTCGGGCGTGTCCGCGGCGCTCGTCACGACGCCGACCTCCTGGCCCGCGGCGGTGAGCCTCGTGCCGGGGCCCGCGCCCGCCGGCAAGGCGAGCTGCACGAGGCCGCGCTGGAGGTGGCCGCGGGCGGTCGCGCGGAGCACGACCTCCTGGCCGATGTAGCAGCCCTTCGTGAACGAGATCGCCGCGCGCGTGAGCCCGGCCTCCATCGGCAGGCGCGTCGAGTCCACGTCGGCGCCGAACCGGGGGACGCCGCCCAGGATGCGGAGCGCCTCGAGGTCGGAGTCCTCGAGCGCCACCGCGCCCTCCGCGACGAGCTCCGCGCGCAGCGCCTCGGCCTCCTGCGGCGGGAGGATCACGTCGACGCCGGGCGTGCCGCGCCGATCGTGCGCGAGCCGCTGCGCTCCCGGCGCGCGCCCCTCGACCCGGCGCGCCGCCTCCGGCCCGAGCACCGGCACGACGCGCAGCGCCGACGAGAGGTCCTCGAACACGACCTCGTCCATGATGACGAGCCGCTCGAGGTGGGCGAGCGCGTCGGGGAGCGCCTGCGGGGCGAGGTCGAGGAGGAGCCCCTCCTCCTGCGCGAGCACGTGCCCCTCCGCGAGGAGGTGGCCCTTCGCGTTGAGGAACGTGGAGTACGCGGACTCGCCCGGCCGTAGCCGGTTCAGGTCCTGCGTGGACATCCGGTGCAGGTAGTCCTTCGCGTCCTTGCCGGTCGCGCGCACGAGCGCGCGCGCCTCGACCGGCCCGACCGCCCACGTCTCGCGGGCCGCCCGGAGCTTCTCTGAGAGCGTCGTCACGCCCGAACGAATAGCGTCCCGGGGGGCGGCGCTCAAGGCCGAGTCCCGTCGCGCCCGCGGAGCGGCCTTCGCGAAGCCGGGCCCGCAACCCTCCCCGGGCGGGCGGACGCGGCGCTCAGCGCGAGGCGAGGGCCACCGGCGTGAAGGCGCCGACGCTCGCGACGAGCGGTCCGCCCTGCGGGCTCTCGAAGCGGATCGGCACGCTCACGCGGCGCGTGACCGGGACGCCGGCGAGGTCCGTCGCGGGGGTCCAGGTGCAGCGTGAGAGCGCGCCGCGGAACTGCGTGTCGAGCGCCTCGCGCCCGGCGCGCGCGTCCGACGTGACGCCCTCGATCTTCCCGTCGTGCGTCACGGTGAAGTCGAGCGTGGTCTGGTCCGGCAGGAAGGCCACGAGCTCCCTCGGGATGCGCACCTCGTCGGCGAGACAGCCCGGCCGCTGCTCCACGGGGCGAGACAGCGAGATCTGCGGCGCCGCGGCGGCCACTCCCGAGTACAGCAACGCAGCGAGCGCGAGCTTCGGTGAGAGCGTCATGTTCCTTCCCTCCTGCAGTACCCGACGCTCTGCCGCGGGCCATGTGACGCGGCGACTCGGGTTCCCTCGGGCGGTGCCGCGCGTCGGCTCGCCCGCGCACGGTCAGGAGGACGCCCGCGAGCACATCGGAGGCTCGACCATCCGGCCGCCGCGGGCCGCACGCCGCTCACCCGCCGAGCGCCTCGAGCGCCCAGCGCGCCGCCGCGCGGACGCCCTCGTGCGGGCTCGAGAGCCACGCCTGGACGGCCCCGAGGCGGCGCGGGTCGCCCTCACGCCCGGCGGCGAGGAGCGCGTTCCGCACGAGGCCGTCGTGGCGTGCGCGCGCGAGGGAGGTGCCGTAGAAGCGGCGACGGTACTCCTCCTCGGTGAGCGCGAGGAGGTCGTCGATCGCGAGCGCGGCCTGCTCCGGCCGCGGCGCGAGGTCCGGGTCCACCGCCGGCTGCGCGTGGCGGTTCCACGGGCACACCGTCTGGCACGCGTCGCAGCCGAACACCCAGCGCCCGAACCGCCCGGCCAGCGCGTCGGGGATCGCGCCGCGGCGCTCGATGGTCCAGAACGAGATGCAGCGGCGCGCGTCCACGAGCCCGGGCTGCGGGATCGCCTCCGTGGGGCAGGCCGGGAGGCACGCCTCGCAGGTGCCGCAGCGCTCCGGGTGCGGCGGGTCGGGCGCGAGCTCACGATCGAGGATCACCGTGGCGAGCAGCACCCAGCTCCCGTGCCGCTCGGTGATGAGGCAGCCGTTCTTGCCGACCCAGCCGATCCCGGCCCGCTCCGCCCAGGCCTTCTCCATCACGGGCGCGACGTCACTCGCGGCGAACGCGCGCACGTCGGGATCGGCCGCGCGCAGCTCCGCGACGAGGTGCTTGAGCTTCTTCTTCATGACGGCGTGGTAGTCGCGGCCGCGCGCGTAGCGTGCCACCTCCCCCGCCCCCGGCGGCGGCTCGGCGCCTGCGCCGTCGTAGCCGAGCGCGAGCGCGACGACGCTCCGTGCGCCGGGCAGCAGGCGCGACGGGTCGAGCCGCTCCTCCCGCTGCGTCCCGAGCCACGCCATGTCGGCCTCGCCCCCCATGGCGAGCAGCCGGTCGAGCGGCCCCGGATCGAGCCGCTCCGCGCGCGCGATCCCGCAGGCGGCGAAGCCGCAGCGGCGGGCGGCCTCCTTCACCGCGGCTGCATCGAGGGGAGCGCTCACGCGGGTCCTTCTTAGCCCGTTCACGGCGCGGATTCGACAGCCGCGCGGCCGCCTCCGCGATCGGCACCTCGACGGCGCGGCCCGCCCGAACCTGGCCGCCCCTGCTCCTCCCGTTAGTACGCTCGGCATGAGCTCCGTGCGCCCGGGCCACGCCCTCCCGCTCCTCGCCGTCCTCCTCGCCGTGCCGCTCGCGGCGCGCGGCGCGCGCCCGCCCGGGGATGCTGCGCGCGGGGCGACGCTCTTCCGGGAGCGCTGCGCGCTCTGCCACGGCGAGGGCGGCGGGCGGGGACCCGACCTCGAAGGCGTCGTCGGGCGCCGCGCGGGCTCCGCGCCCGGGTTCGGGTTCTCGCACGGGCTGCGAGACGCAGGCGCGCGCGGGCTCACCTGGAGCGCGCGCACCCTGGACCGGTACCTCGCCGCGCCGGGAAAGCTCGTCGGCGGGACGACCATGTCGCTCGCGACGCCGGGCGCGCGCGACCGGCGCGACCTCGTGGCGTACCTCGCGACCCTCTCGGCTCGCCGCGAACGGGCCGCGCCCTCCGCGGAGTCCGCCTCGGGCGCGCCCGCGCCAGCGCCTCCGGACGCGGGCGCCGGTCGGACGCCGCAGGCGGCGCCGAGCGGCGACTGGCGCGGCGACGCGCCCGGCGTCCGCCATCGCCTCACGGCCGACCGCCTGCCGCGCCCGAACGCGACCCCGTCGGCGCGCCGGCCGCCCCGCGTCGTCGATCCGCCCCGGGACGCGCGCCTGCGGGCACCGTCCGGCTTCGCCGTGGAGCGGTTCGCGGAGGGGCTCGAGGGCCCGCGCCTCCTGCGCGTCGCGCCGAACGGCGACCTGTTCGTGGCGGAGACCGCCGCGGGCCGCGTGCGGGTCATACGCGCGGCGCAGGGCGCGGCGCGGCCGGAGCGCGTCGAGGTGTTCGCGTCGGATCTCGACGGTCCCTTCGGGATCGCCTTCCACCCTCCCGGCGCGGAGCCGCGCTGGGTGTACGTCGCGACCGAGAACGCGGTCGTGCGGTTCCCGTACCGGAGCGGCGACCTCACGGCGCGCGGCCGGCCGGAGACCATCGTGCCGCGCCTCGCGGACACGGACGGTGGGCACACGACGCGCGACGTCGCGTTCTCGCCGGACGGGCGGCGCATGTTCGTGTCCGTGGGGTCGGCGTCGAACGTCGCGGAGGACCTCCCGAGGAAGACGCCGGAGGCGCTCCGCGCGTGGGAGGCGGAGCACGGGCTCGGCGCCGCGTGGGGAGAGGAGACGTGGCGCGCCGACGTGCTCGCCTTCGACGCGGAAGGCCGGAACCGGCGGCCGTTCGCGACCGGGCTGCGCAACTGCGTCGGCCTCGCCGTCCACCCCCGCACCGGGGATCTCTGGTGCACGGTGAACGAGCGGGACGGCCTCGGCGACGACCTCGTCCCCGACTACGTGACGCGCGTCCGCGAGGGCGCCTTCTACGGCTGGCCCTGGCTGTACCTCGGCCAGAACGAGGACCCGCGCCACCGCGGCGCGCGCCCCGACCTGGCGAGCAAGGCGACGGTGCCCGACGTCCTGCTCCAGGCGCACTCCGCGGCGCTCGGGCTCGCGTTCTACGAGGCGCCGCAGGGCGCGGCGGCGCGCTTCCCGGACGCGTGGACGGGAGACGCCTTCGTCGCGCTCCACGGTTCGTGGAACCGCCGCGAGCGCACCGGCTACAAGGTCGTGCGGGTGCCGCTCCGGGACGGCGTGCCGGCCGGCGAGTACGAGGACTTCCTCACCGGCTTCGTCGTGGACGACGCGCGCGTGTGGGGCAGGCCCGTCGGCGTGGCGGTCGCGCGGGACGGCGCGCTCCTCGTCAGCGAGGACGGGAACGGGACCATCTGGCGGATCGTCCACGTCGGGGCGCGGTGACGGCGCGCGCCGATCAACCCTGGGTGTGGCCGAAAACTGGCGATATCGATCGGCGGCCCTACGATTCGTGGATATGGCTCGACGGCTGGCGCTTCATGCGTGGGACGGTCTGCCGAACACGGCAGAGCAGGGGAAGGGGTGGGCGCTCGTGCAGGGGGACTGCATCGAGGCGCTCGAGGCGCTGCCGCCGCACTCGGTGGACGTCGTGTTCGCCGATCCGCCCTACATGCTCTCGAACGGCGGGACGACCTGCCAGAGCGGGCGGCGGACGAGCGTGAACAAGGGGGGCTGGGACGCCTCGCGCGGAGTCGTCGAGGATCACGCCTTCCAGACGCGCTGGCTCACCGCCGTGCGCCGCGTCCTCAAGCCCAGCGGCACGCTGTGGGTCTCGGGCACGCAGCACGTGATCTTCTCGATCGGCTTCGCGATGCAGGAGATCGGCTACCACCTGCTCAACACCATCACCTGGTACAAGCCGAACGCCTCGCCGAACCTCGCCTGCCGCTTCTTCACCCACTCCACCGAGATCCTCCTCTGGGCGAGCCCGATGAAGACGCGCCCGCTCGGCCACCGCTTCAACTACAAGGCCATGAAGGCGGAGAACGGCGGCAAGCAGATGCGGGACCTCTGGCAGATGCCGCAGCCCGAGGGCGAGCAGGTCGTCTGGAGCGTCCCCACGCCGGGCCCGCGCGAGAAGGTGCACGGCCGCCACCCGACGCAGAAGCCGCTCACGCTCCTCGAGCGCGTGCTCGCCTCGAGCGCCGCGCCCGGCGATCTGGTCCTCGATCCGTTCTCGGGCTCGGGCACCACCGGCGTCGCCGCGGTCCAGGCGGGTTGCCGCTTTCTCGGCCTGGAGCGCGACCCGACCTACATCGACCTGGCGGCCCGGCGAATGCGCGCTGCCCAGCTCGACCCGGAATGAGGTAGACTGCGCGCCCCTCGCGGTCTCGACGCAGGTTTCCTTCCAGTGGATAAATTGTCGCCCGTGACGCCTTCCGCGGTAGAGGCCCTCGCTCCGCTCCTGGGGCTCGTCGCGTTCCTGTTCTCCACGCTCGTCTACTACTCGATCAAGGCGGCGATCTTCGGGCGCAAGCGCGAGGCCTACATCGAGAACCGCGAGCGAACGATCCTCGCGAAGCTCTTCCAGGAGTGGTGGATCTGGCTCTGGACGCCGATCGAGCGGTTCTGCCTGCGGCTGCGGATCTCCCCCGACGCGATCACCACCGCGGCCACGGTCGTCGTGGCCGTCTCCGCGGTGCTCATCGCGTTCGGCCACTTCTCCCTGGGCGGCTGGGTCTTCCTCTTCGGCTCGAGCTTCGACTTCATCGACGGGCGCGTCGCGCGGGCGACCGGCCGGGTGAGCCGGGCCGGCGCGTTCCTCGACTCCACGCTCGATCGGGTCGGAGAGCTGTTCTTCTTCGGGGGCCTCGCGGTCGCCTACCGGGACTCCTGGGTGCTCTTCGCCGCGCTGCTCGCCGCGGGCGCCTCGACCGTCGTCTCGTACGCGCGGGCGCGCGGCGAGGCGGTGAACGCCGGCGACATGGTCAAGGTGGGCGGGATGCAGCGGCCGGAGCGGATCGTGCTCACCGGCATTCCGTGCGCGCTCACGCCGATCTTCGACCTCTCCTTCGGCGCCGGCGCCGGCCGGACGGTCGTCTCGCTGGCCCTCGCGGTGCTCGCGGTGCTCACCACGCTCACCGCCATCCGCCGGACGTGGTCCATCTACCACGCGCTGCGCGTGCAGGACCCCACCCCCGCGAAGCCGCCCTTCCGGCTGGCCGACGTGTTCGGCCTCGAGAGCGCTCGCCGCAAGAAGGCTGCGCGGTAGCCCCCCCGCCTCGCTGACGGCCGTCGCCGCGCGGCGTCGTTAAGATCGGACTGCACGAGTCGGCGCCGCCCGCAGGCGCGCCGCTCGCACGTTCGATGCGCCCGACCTCCGATTTCACACCCTTGGATGCCCGCTGCGCGGCGATTGCCGCTCCCCGGGTCGCATGGTAGGAGGGGAAGCCGTGAGAGGCCCGCCCCCCCGCCACCCCGACGAGCAGCGCGAGCAGCTCCCCGCCGTGGAGGGCGTGATCGCCGACGCCGCCGAGCTCCAGCCCGGCAACCGCGTGGTCTACCCGAACCAGGGGGTCTGCGAGGTCGTGGGCGTCGAGGAGAAGGACATCGCCGGGCAGAAGCTGCAGCTCGTGCGGATGCGGCGCGAGGAGGACGGCGCCGCGGTCCTCGTCCCGAAGAACAAGGTCCCGTCCATCGGGCTTCGCCGCGTCGCCACGGGCGAGCAGATCGAGGGCGTCTTTCACTTCCTGGCCGCGCAGTTCGAGGACCCCGAGCTCGACTGGAAGGTCCGCCATCGGGACAACGCGGACCGGCTCATCGCCGGCGGCGTGCTCGGCGTGGCCGAGGTCGTGAAGGGGCTCCACTCGCTCTCGCGCATCCGCCCCCTGCCCGCCAAGGAGCGCGAGCAGTACGACAACGCGCGCCACCTGCTCGTGCACGAGGTCGCCGTCTCGCTCGGCGTCCCGCCCGCGCTCGCGGAGGACTACATCGACTACGCCCTCATGCCGCCGGCGGGGGTGAAGTTCGACCTGAAGCCGCCGCCCACGCCGGTCCTGCTGCCGTCGCGCCCGAAGCGCCGCCGCCCCGCGGCGACCGAGGAGGAAGGCATCGAGGATCTCGGGCTCGGCGATCTCGGGCTCGGGGACCTCGACCTCGGCGAGGCGCTCGCCGCCGTCCCGGAGGGCGAGGCCGCCGAGGGCGAAGGCGCCGAAGGTGCCGAGGGCGCGGAGGGCGAAGCCGAGGGCGAGGCGCCCGCGGAGGGCGCCGCTGAAGGGGCCGAGGCAACGCCGGGGGCCGAGGAGACCGAGGAGGAGGCCGCGCCGAGGAAGGCGCGCAAGGCGGCGGCGCCCAAGGTGCCCGCGCCGAAGGCCGAGAAGCGCGAGGCGAAGCGCGCCGCCGCGAAGGAGCCGCGCCGGAAGGCGGAGAAGCCGGCCAAGGCCGAGAAGCCCTCGAAGAAGCCCGCCGCCCGGAAGGCCGCCGCGCCGGCGAAGAAGGCGGAGAAGCCGGCGGCGAAGAAGACGGCCCCGAAGCCCGCGGCGAAGCGCGGAGGGAAGAAGAAGTGATCCGCGTCGTCACGCTCGAGAAGATCGACCCCGCCGACATGGCGTTCCTCACGGCCACGCTCTACCGGGCCTTCGGCCTCGGCACCGAGCACGCCGGGGATCGCCCCGTGCCGCGCGACGCCGAGATGGACGACGGCCGGCTCGACGCCGTGAAGTTCCTGCAGGACGTGGCGCCGGTCAGGACCTTCGCGGACGACAAGGTGCTGTACATCACCAGCGCCCCGCTCGCGCTCCCGCCCGGTCCGCTCGGCGAGCCCCCGTGCTGGGGGTTCTCCCAGTACGGCGGTGAGCGCGCGGTGATCACCACCTCCAAGCTGCCCGAGCGCGGCGTCACCGAGGCGTCCATCGAGACGTGGCGCCGTCGGCTCGCCCGCGAGGCCATCCACGCCATCGGGCACCTCTGGGACCTGCACCACTGCTACGACGCGAAGTGCGCGATGCACCCGTCGTGGTCGCCCGCGCTGCCGGCGAACCCCGAGATGGATCTCGACACGTTCTGCCGCGAGAAGAGCGAGCGCCGCATCCGCCTCGCGAAGACGTAGCCCAGCGCCGGCGTGACCCCGGACCCGAACACGCCGGGCAGCGGCGGCGCCGGCCTCGCGCGCCGCCTCGCGCGCGCCGGCGTGCAGAGCGCCGCGCGGAGCTTCGCCGCGCTCTCCGCTCGGCTCCGCGCCTTCGGCGCCCGCGCCTGGGCGCGACGCCCCGCCCCCGCCCGCACCGGCGCGATCCTCTTCGCCGCCGGCGCCGCCGCGCTCGGCGCGCACGGCATCCTCTTCCAGGCCGGGCTCTCCGCGCGGCTGCCCGCGCGCATCGACTGGGCGGCGGCGCGCGCGCTCCTCGAACGCGACGCGCGGCCGGGCGACGCCGTCGCGCTCGCGCCCGCCTGGGCCGAGCGGGCGCGCGAGGTCATCCCGCCCGCGCTCCCGGTGCTCGCCCGCACCGGCCGCGGCGAGGACCTCCCGGGCGTCCGGCGCGTGTGGCTCCTGTCGCTGCCCGGGGCGCCCGGCTACGACTGGCAGACCGAGCTCGGCCTCATCTCGCGCGCGGCCCGCTCCACCGCGGCCCAGCGGCTCGGCGCGCTCGAGGTGACCCGACACGAGCTCGCCTCCCCCACCCTGCCGCTCGCGTTCCTGCCGGACCGCCTCGCCCAGGCCGAGGTCTCGCTGGGCAACGCCCCGTGCACCGCGGAGGGGAACGCGTTCTCCTGCGCGGCGACCCCCGCGTTAAGCGTCGAGCGCACGGTGCGCGAGGTGGACGGCGTCCCCCGTCCCTGCCTCTCGGCCACGATCGACGCGCCCCCCGGCGCCCCGCTCGCGCTGCGGTTCCCCGGGGTCCCCATCGGCCACGCCCTCCGCGGGCACGCGGGCGCAGCCGGCGGAGGGAGCCGCGCCCTCGGGGCGCCGCTCCGGGTCGCCGTGCAGGTCGACGGCGAGGAGGTGGGCGCGGCCGAGATCTCGGGGGTGGGGTTCGCGCCCTTCGAGCTGAGCACCGGTCACCTCGCCGGCGGTCTGCACGACGTGACGCTCGTCCTCACCTCGGCGGGCGCCCCGGGCGCCCTGTGCCTCGACGCGGAGACGCTCCCGTGAGCCCGGCGCGCCGCCTCGCCAGGCCCGGCCCGCGAGCGGGCGCCGTCCTCGCCGCGGTCGCGACCGCCGCCGTGCTCGGCCTGCTCGCGGGGGCCCCGGGGATCTCGCGCGACGAGGCGCGCGTGCTCGGCGCCGCCGAGCGCGTCGCCGGGGCCGCGCCGCTGCCTCGGGCCGAGGCCACGTCGCCTCCGCTCGCGCGCGAGGCGGCCGGGCTCGCCCACGGGCTCTTCTCGCGGCTCGGCGCGTCCCACCTGCGGGCGTTCCGGCTCGGGACGGTGGCCTTCGCGGCCGTGCTCTCCGCGCTCCTCGCCCTCGCCGGTCACGCCCTCGCGGGCGCGTCCGGCGCGGTGCTCGCGCCGCTCCTCTTCTGGCTCGCGCCGCGCCACCTCCACGCAGGCCTCGTCGCCACGCCCGACCTCGCGGCGGCGGCCCTCTGGCTCGCGACGGCATGGGCGTACCGGCGCGCGGACCGCGCGGCGGGCAGCGCCGAGCGGCGCGGAGCGGCGGCAGCCGCGGGGATCCTCTTCGGCGCGGCGCTCACCGCGCGCACGGACGCGTGGATCCTCCTCGCCGCGCTCGCGCTGCACGCGATCGCCGCGCCCCGGGTCACGCCGCGCCCGGGGGCGCCGGTCGCCCTCGACGCGTCCCCTCCGCGTCGAGGCGGTCCACTCGCGATCGCCGCGATGGTGCTCCTCGGCCCGGCGATCCTCGTCCTGTCCTGGCCCTGGCTGCGGGCGGACCTGCACGGGCGGCTCGCCGCCGCGTTCGCGCCGGGCGGCGGCTGGCACCTCGCCGGCGCTCCCGCCGCGGGCCTCCACGCGCTCCTCGTCACCGCGCTCACCGTGCCCGCCGCGATCCTCTGGGTCTTTGCGGGCGGGGCCCTCCATGCGACGGCGCAGGCGGTCCGCGGCGGGGTCCCGGACGCGCGCGGGGGCGGCTCTGCCGCGCGGGACGCGCTCCTGCTCGTGCTCTGCGCGGTCGCGCCGTTTGCGGCCGCCGCGGCCGGGCTCGCTCCGGGCGCGCCCGGCGTCCGCCCCTTCCTGCCGGCGATGCCGTTCCTCGCGCTGCTCGGCGCGCGCGCGCTCGTCGCGGTCGCTGCGTCGGCGTGGCCCTCGCGCCGCGCGCCGCTCCTCGCGGCGCTCTCGGTGCTCGTCCTGTGGCCGGCGCTCCGCCAGGCGGTCCACGCGTTCCCGTCGGGCGCGTCCGCCTGGAACGAGCTCGCGGGCGGCGCACCCGGCGCCGCGTCACGCGGCCTCCGCCGCCAGGACGGCGGCGAGGCGGCGGCCTCCGTGCTCGAGCCGCTCAACGCCCGGGCCCGGCCCGGCGCGCGCGTCTGGTGGCCGAGCACTGCGCCGGAGGCCGTGGAGGCGTGGGTGCGGGACGGGCGGCTACGGCCGGATCTGCGCCGGGCCGACGGCCCCGAGGACGCAGACGTCGCCGTCGTCGCGCTCGACGGCGCGAGCCGCGACGACGAGTACCGGGCCTGGGCGGCGTTCCGGACGGCGCGTCCGGCCGCCGGCGCCTACCTCGACGAGGTCCCGCTCGCGCTCGTGTACGCGCGCAGCGGCGCGTGGCAGTGACGGCTCGCGCCGCTCACGCGGCGTGATACGTCTCCGCCTCGTCCGGCAGCGGCACGCGGGGGCGGACGACGATGACGGGGCACGGCGCCTCGCGCGCCACGCGCGCGGCGACCGACCCGAGGCGGCGCCCGCCCGGCGCGCGCCCGCGCGCACCCAGCACGAGGAGCCCGCTGCCCCGCCGCGCGAGCCGCAGGACCTCCGTCGCAGGATCGCCCGCCACCACCTCCGTTCGAACCGGCGCGCCGACCCTCCGCTCCGCCTCGGCGCTCCAGACCCCCATGTCGCGGTGCAGGTCCACGGAGGCCATCGCGAACGCCTCCGGCTGCACCTCCCCCTCGGGGACCGGATGAACGTGGATGAGCGTCAGCTCGGCGCCGCTCCAGCGCGCGAGCTCGGCCGCCTCGACGAGCGCGAGCAGCGAGGCCTCGGAGAAGTCGATGGCGCAGCAGATGCGAGCAGCCATCGTCGTCACCTCCCTCCGCCCGGGCCGCCGCGCGCCGGCGTCCGGGCCTACGCGTAGATCTCCGCTTCAGCGGCGATGTCCCGCGCGTCACCGGGGACTCTCGCGCGCGCGACGAGCACGGGACAGGGCGCCTCGCGAAGCACGCGCTCCGCGACGGAGCCGAGGATGAACCGGCGAATCCCGGTGCGGCCGTGCGTGCCGAGCACGAGCAGATCCGGCCCGTGCTCGCGAGCCCAGCGGACGACCTCTCCCGCCGGGTCTCCGACCAGGGCCGCCGCTCCCACCGCCCGCCCGAGGAGCTTCTCCGCGTCCACGCGCCAGCCGGCGAGGGTGCGCTCCATCTCGTCGGCCGACATCCGCGCGATCTCGGCCGGAGAGACGATCACGTCGGCCGGGTTCGCGGGCGGCGGCACGTGCACGTGGACCAGCACGAGCTCCGCGCCGGTGCGGCGCGCCTGCTCCACGGCCTCGTCCAGCGCGAGGCGCGACGGGTCCGAAAAGTCCACCGCGCAGCCGATCTTCTTCCACTCGCTCATCGCCTGCCTCCTCCTCGCCTGCCTGGCGGGGTCGGCCACGACGACCCGATGGGATCGTACGCCTCCCGCGCGGAGCCACGCGCGCCGCGTCGGGTCGCCCCGCTGGCAGGGACGGGCTACCCGCGGCGCGCAGCGCCGCACGCTCGCGCCGGAGCTGCGAAGCTGCGCCGCGGCCCACCCGAGCGCGCGCCGGGGCGCGCAGGTCGGAGCAGAGTTCCGCCGGGAGAGGAGCATGGATGCCGGCGCAGCCGCCGCGCTCGTCGCCTCCGACGCCGCCGTCGCGCTCGGCTCCGGCGAGGACGGCCTCGCCCCGGAGGAGGCGGCGCGCCGCCTGCGCGCACACGGGCCGAACGAGCTGCCGCCGGCGCCTCGGATGCCTGCCTCGCTGCGGATGGTCGCGCAGCTCACCCACTTCATGGCGCTCCTCCTCTGGGCGGCGGGCGCGCTCTCGTTCTTCGCGGGCCTGCCGGAGCTGGGCTGGGCGATCTTCGCGGTGGTGCTCGTCAACGGCGCGTTCGGCGGCTGGCAGGAGCACCGGGCCGAGCGGGCGCTCGAGGCCCTGGAGAAGCTCGTGCCGAGGCGCGCCCGGGTGGTGCGGGCAGGGCACCGCGTCGAGATCCCGGCCGCGGCCGTGGTCCCGGGCGACGTCCTCGACCTCGAGGAGGGGGATCGCATCGCCGCCGACGCGCGCATCCTCTCGGCGACGCTCCTGCGCCTGGACGTCTCGCTCCTCACCGGCGAGTCGCTCCCGGTGGAGCGCGACGCACGGCCCTGCTCGCCCGGAAGGTCGATCGCGGGCGCGACCTGCCTCGCACCGGCCGGCGCCACGGTCGCGACCGGCCGGGCGCGAGCGCTGGTGTTCGCGACCGGCCCCGGCACCGAGCTCGGGCGCCTCGCCCGGCTCGCCACCGCGACGCGGCGCCAGCCGTCCACCCTCGAGGTGCAGGTCGCGCGGCTCGTCCGCGTCGTGACGGTGATCGCGGTGGGGATGGGGGGCGCCGTGTTCGCGCTCCTCGCCCTCCTCGGCGCCGCGCCGGGCGAGAGCCTCCTCTTCGCCATCGGCATCCTCGTGGCGAACGTGCCGGAGGGGCTCCTGCCGACCATCACCGTGACGCTCGCGACGAACGTCCAGCGGATGGCGCGCCGGCGCGCCCTGGTGCGGCGGCTCTCCGCGGTCGAGACGCTCGGCGCGGTGGACGTCGTGTGCACCGACAAGACCGGGACGCTCACCCGGAACGTCCTCGCCGCGCGGGAGCTCTGGACCTGGGACGGGACATGCGCGCTCCCCGAAGGCGGCGCCGGGGGCGCCGCGGCGCTCGCGCTCTCGGCGGCCGCGCTCGCGAGCGACGCGCGGGGCGGACCGGGCGCGCACCGCGGCGACCCGATCGACCGCGCGCTCCTCGAGGGCGCGCGCGCCGCCGGGCT